>NZ_BAAJMJ010000011.1:0-119834 GCF_057552415.1 Pseudoalteromonas sp. NH0006-26 | reverse complement strand
GCTTCATAGCGTCCTTTTTTGTTATTCGTTTAGCTGAATACCTAACGAGTCAACTCACCACGCAAATTATCTTGCATTAAATGGCGAATCGTTTCGACCTCTAAATTTTGACTAAAAAGATAATGCAGTTTAGTTAAACACGCTTCTAAGGTCATATCAAAACCACTGATCACGCCTATGTTTAACAGCGCATTACCTGTGGCGTATCCGCCCATATTTACTTGGCCTTTTAGGCATTGAGTGAGGTTTGTGATAATAACGCCGCGCTTACTTGCCTCATCAAGGATATCTAAAAACTCAGGGTCTTGCGGTGCATTACCAACACCAAAACTTAACAATACCAGCGCTTTAATATTGCCATTAACTAAGCTTCTAACCACTTCTTTGCTGATCCCTGGGTATAAATACAACACACCAATGGCTTGCGGTGTAATAGGGGTAACTTGTAATTCATTTTCTACATACGGACTTAATTGCCCTTTGATCAGTTGAATATTAATGCCAGATAGCGCTAATGGTTCTAAATTAGGTGAGGCAAATGCATCAAATCCATCGGCATGGGCTTTAGTTGCACGATTACCTCTGAACAACTGATTATTAAAAAACAAACTGACTTCTGCTATCGGGTAGTTAGCGGCTAAATACATGGCATTAAGTAGGTTAACTTGGCCATCTGAGCGCAATTGTGAGAGCGGAATTTGTGAGCCGGTTACAATAATAGGTTTTGTTAAGTTTTCAAACATAAACGACAAAGCCGATGCAGTATAGGCCATGGTATCTGTACCATGAAGTACCACAAAGCCGTCGTAATCTTGGTACTTACTTTTTATGTCATCAGCAATAAGTTGCCAGTGGGCAGGAGACATATCTGAAGAGTCAATGAGTGGGCAGTACTCATGAATATCGAACAATGGCATTTCTTCACGATTAAATTCTGCGTTATTAACCACGGTTTCGGTTAAAAACCCTTCGGCAGGAATATAGCCGCGGATTGATTTTTTCATTCCTATAGTACCGCCAGTATAAGCGATATAAATGCGTTTACGTTTCATAAAAAAAGCCCAGTAAAAAAACTGGGCTTAGTATAACGCTAAGTGCTAATCAATACAGCCTGTTAGGGCATTATTGTGCAACTGTACATTCTAAACAGCGCGCATAAACACCTTGTGGATCGTTATAATCTTTCAGGTTTTCTACTTCGCTACTTAATTGCTTAATCACAGTTTGCAGATTAGCTTGGCTAGCTAATACTGCTGATTTTTGTGTTTCAAGTCCAAGTACAGATTTAACCGCGGCGCTACCAAAAATATCTTGAAGCATTTTTTCTTGCGGGCTAAGCGATTGTTTAATTGTTTTAACTTCATAGAAGTTAAGCTTAGCAAGTTCGGCAGCCGCTTTGATAGCGTCTTGCTTGTTACCTAATTTATCAACTAAACCAAGCTCTTGTGCTTGAGATGCAATCCAAACCCGACCCTGGGCAATTTTATCAACTTGCTCTGGGGTCATATTACGTGCATCGGCAACCACATTTAAAAAACGCTCGTAAGCTTCTTCAACACTCATTTGAATCACTTGTGCCATTTTTTCATTTAATGGGCGAGTGATTGAAAAACCGGCCATTTCTGTAGTGGCTACCCCATCAGAGTAAACACCGATTTTAGCTAAGGTATCTTCAAAGGTCATAAAGGTACCAAACACACCGATAGAACCGGTAATTGTACTCGGTGCAGCCCAAATTTCATTTGCCGCTGATGCAATCCAATAACCACCTGATGCAGCGACTGAACTCATTGAAGCAATAACAGGTTTACCTGCGGCTTTAAGCGCCAATACTTCGGCACGAATAACTTCAGAAGCAAACATGCTGCCACCGCCAGAATCAATACGTAGTACGACTGCTTTGACTTTGTCATCAAGGCGTGCCTTGCGTAATAGCGCAGCTGTTGAATCACCGCCAATCTCACCGGCACGACGTTCACCGTCTACAATGGTCCCTTTCGCTACAACAACAGCCACTTTTTCTGTCATCGGGTTATCAAATGCAATAGGCGGTTTAACTAAGCTTAAGTATTCACCAAAAGACACTTGTTTAAATGTTTTACCGTCTTCTTCAGCGCCAACTAGATCAATTAACTGCTGACGAATTTGTTGATTAGTTTTAAGTGAATCAACCCATTGGTTATCCAATGCGTATTTACCAGCATCCCCATTGGCTGCCTGCATTTTGGCTAAATAGGTATCCATTGTTTCATCAAAATTCGATTCGTCAAATGGGCGCACGGCGCTTACATCTTGCTTATATTGCTTCCACAAAGCACCTAACCATACGCTGTTAGCTTCTTTGGCAGCTTCTGACATATCATTCCTGATGAAAGGTTCAACCGCTGATTTAAATGTACCTACACGAAATATATGCTGCGTGACCTCTAATTTTTCTAATGCTTCTTTAAAGTAAAGCGGGTACATACCGTAGCCTTCAATCATCACACTCCCGTAAGGGTGCATAGCAATTTCGTCTGCATGCGCAGCAATATAATATTGTGCTTGGGTATAATAATAGCCTGAGGCAATTACTTTTTTACCTGTTTCTTTAAATGCATCAATTGCATGAGTAATTTGCTTAAGCTTATTTAAGTGCGCTTTTGGCATTTCTTGTAGATCAAGTAAGATAGCACTAATGCGTGAATCTTGTGCCGCTTCATTGATTACTTCAATTACATCATCAAGTAATATTTCAGTAGGCGTATCGGCACTTGCAGTTGCATCATTTATGGCCGCCTCAACAGGATCTATGTAGGTTTTTTCTTCTACAATAGGGCCATTTAGGTTGAGCCTGAGGACTGAGCCCTCTTCGACAATGATTTTATCGCCGTCACTTGATATTGAGACAATGAAAATGATAACCAAAAATAAAAATAATAAGTTTAGTACTAAACGACGCGAGAAATTAATCCCTGTCCATATACCTTTAAATACCTTCGCTATCAAAATAGCTCCTTAAATTCGTACAGCTAAAACGTTATTGCCATAGTAGCTTAGAATATAAATTAATTTAACTGCTAAATCGTAACGAAACATTTATAAATTCAATTACACTTATGATTATATGAATGTTTATGCCGCTTTTAGCCGTGTTGTAGTATTAACGGTTATACATAAAATGACCGTATTTAGGTTAGTTTAAATTAAAAATTTTAAGTTTAAGCTGCTCATATATTGCTTATTCTGCGTCATTAACGCAAAATTGAACAAACACACAGGTTAGACCAGTTATTGGGGCACAGGATGTTAGAACAAAAACTAGAACTAAAACACACACAACTACGCAACCGTTTAGTAATGGGATCAATGCACACCGGCCTTGAAGAGGGTTGGCACAATCGTAAACGTCTTCGTGCTTTTTATGAGGCACGTGCCAAAGGTGGCACTGCGATGCTTATTACTGGGGGTTATAGCCCTAATTTACGCGGTAAGCTCACGCCTATCTCTTCATCATTCAATAGTTATTACGACGTATTTAAACATCGCGCGTATACGCAAGCAGTTCACCAACATGGCGGAAAAATATGTTTGCAGTTATTACATGCAGGGCGTTATGCGTATCACCCTTTTAATCAAGCACCGAGTGCTATTAAAGCACCAATTAATCCTTACAAGCCTAAGGCAATGTCTTTAAGCTCAATTAATAAAACGATTAAAGACTTTGCTAATTCTGCTTATTTAGCCGAAAAAGCCGGTTACGATGGCGTAGAAGTAATGGGCTCAGAAGGTTATTTGATTAATGAGTTTATGGCACCGCACACTAATAAACGAGATGATGAATTTGGTGGTAGCCTTGAAAACAGAATGCGTTTAGCCGTTGAAATTGTAAAAGCGGTGAGAGCGAAAGTATCGGATAAATTTTTAATTATTTTTAGACTCTCTGTGATTGATTTAATCCCTGATGGTTCAACCCCAGATGAAGTAACACAACAAGCAATTGCACTTGAAAAAGCGGGTGTTGATATTTTTAATACCGGTATTGGTTGGCATGAAGCGCGCGTACCGACAATTGCTAGTATGGTACCTCCGGGTGCGTTTAAAGAAGCGTCAAAGCGCTTGAAAGATGTTATCAGCGTGCCTGTTATTGCGGTAAACCGTATTAATACCCCAGAGATTGCCAATGATATTTTAAATGCGGGTGAAGCTGATTTAATTTCTATGGCCCGTCCATTATTAGCCGATCCAGAATTTTTTAATAAATACGCGGCGAAGCAGTCTGAGCATATTAATATTTGTATTGGTTGTAACCAAGGCTGTTTAGATCATGTATTTAAAGGTAAGCGGGCTACCTGTTTAGTTAATCCACAAGCCGGTTTCGAGCTTGATTACCCGCTAGAAAAAGCAGAGAAAGCTAAAAACGTATTAGTGGTTGGCGCTGGACCTGCAGGGTTATCGTCTAGCTGTTATTTAGCGCAAAAAGGGCACAATGTAATTCTGATTGATCAAAAGCAGCACATGGGTGGTCAATTCAATTTAGCCATGCAAATACCTGGTAAAGAAGACTTTAACCATACATTGGCTTACTTCACTAACGAACTTAAGCGTCTCAATGTAACCATTGAGTTAGGTAAAGCATTTGATGACAGTATGCTAACGCAGTTTGATGATGTGGTATTTGCAACTGGCGTAAGACCGCGTGAAGCTACGATTAAGTGCAGCGATGATAAGCGTGTTTTTGCCTACGATGAAGTGATCCGCGGTGAAGTCGAGCTAGGCAATTCTATCGCTATACTCGGTGCAGGCGGTATTGGTTTTGATATGGTGGCATTTTTAAGTGAGCATAAGTCACAAAGCATCAGCGATTTTAAAACTCAGTGGGGCATAGAGTGTGAAGCTCAACCGCATAAAGATGATCGTCAGCTTTACATGCTAAAACGCAGTGCAGGGCGCTTTGGCGGTGACTTAGGTAAAACAACTGGTTGGATCCACCGTCAAGTTGCCAAACAGCATGGTGTTAAACAAATTGCAGATTGCCAATACCATAGTTTTGATAAAAACGGCCTTACTATTAGTGTTGCTGGTGAAACTCAAGTACTGCCAGTTGATACGGTTATTGCCTGTATTGGTCAAGTGTCTAACGACGAGTTATTTAAGGCGCAAGCTGAGAACGCCAAAGTGCATGTTATAGGTGGCGCTAAACTCGCTGCTGCTATTGATGCTAAACGCGCAATCTTTGAAGCGTTACAAGTAGCAAGGGATATTTAATGTTTAAGTGTGAAATAATTTAACCCTGTGCACGGTCATGTTTGTTTATAGTCCATACCTTAATAAACAATGAACATACAGAGTGCGCATGAAAAAATTAATTACACTTTATGACAATATTAAGGGTAAATTATCTTTATTAGATGGTTTACCTGCTTTGCTTTTTCGCTTGATTTTAGCGCCTGTTATGATTATCGCAGGCTATAATAAACTCGCAATAAGCGGTGATACCAATGGTTTTTTTAATCAGTTTTTAGCCTCTGATGATGTCGTTCAGTGGTTTGGTAATAGTGAGTGGGGTTTAGGATTACCATTTCCTGATTTGCTGGCCTTTTTAGCTGGTTGGAGTGAGTTTTTAGGAGGTTGGTTTTTACTTATTGGTTTATTTACGCGTTTAGTGAGTATTCCACTGATGTTCACAATGGTGGTTGCAGCAACAACGGTACACTGGCATAACGGCTGGTTTGCTATAGCGCCAACAAATCCACAAACAAGTGCAGCCCAAGTACTTGATTGGCTATCAATCCCCGGTGCCAAAGACAGCCTTGAAAACTCAATAGAAGTAAAAGTCCGCATAGATAAAATTCGCAGCTTAGTACAAGAGTACGGCTTTGCAGATTACTTATATGAAAAAGGAAAACCAGCAATACTAAATAACGGCATCGAATTTTCTGCTATTTATTTTGCCATGTTACTGAGTTTATTTTTTACGGGAGGTGGGCGTTTTGTAAGCCTAGATTATTGGTTTAAACGCGATACCTTACATCAATAGCTAATAGCATATAAACACTCGCATCATTAATTTTATCTGCTTGGTAGTTTTGACCTACAGTGTTTATTTTTTACTTATAAATGTTACTCTTACGTTTTGAATTTTGAGAGCACACTATGGATGCTATTGAGCTTTTATTAAGCCGTCAATCTGATGCAAAGTTGACAGCGCCAGGCCCTAATGAAGAACAATTAAACATTATTCAGCAGGCTGGTCTGAGAGTGCCCGATCATGGCTGTATTGCACCGTGGCAATATATTATTGTTCAGGGTGATGCACGTCATAAGTTAGGTGAAATTTATTATCAAAGCGCTTTAGCAGAGCTGCAGGCCGAAAAAGTAATTAATCGCGCTAAGGAGTTACCGCTTAGAGCCCCAATGATTATTATTGCGATTGCAAAATATCAACCACACCCAAAAGTGCCTAGAATTGAACAAGTACAAAGTGCAGGTTGTGGCGTATTGGCTATGCAACAAGCCGCATTTGCACAAGGTTTAGGTGGTATTTGGCGCACGGGTTACTTTGCACAAAGCGTAAGTGTTAAACAAGCACTTAACTTAAGTGATGATGATGAAATCGTGGGTTATTTGTATTTAGGGACGCCTGCAATCGAATGTAAAAAGTCACCGAGGCACAAGCCAGAAAACTTTTTTAGTTTTTTGTAAAAATAGTATGAACTTTTTATATTCAATATAGTCATAATTCATTAAGTTAATCGTGTTACACTACAGCGGTTAATATTGTAGCTGCGAGAAGCGCACGGAAGCACCATACGCAATAAATCTTCTTCAGTTTGTTTTTTAATCGGTTGTTTTTTGGTAATGTATGGAAAGTCTTACCAATAATAACGATAAAGAAGACGAAAATGATGGGAAATTTATTTTTACGCGAAAAAGAAAACTGGTTTGCTTGGTCAATCTGGGGTGTTGTTGGCGCGCTTGCGACATTTTATGTTGCAATGAGCACTCAAGCTGAGCATTTTATTGCTGCGACAGCAATAGGTGTGCTGGTATTGCTAACATGGTGGATGCAACAGTCGAAACGATTTGATTTTGGCAGAGCCTTTAAAATATGTTGTTATGTTTTATTGTTCACCGTACTGCCTTCATTTATATTGGTTGTGATCCCAAGTGATGATTTTAATCGCTTCGATTTGATATTCCAAAGTATTGCATTTTTAACAGCCAGTTTATTGGTATGTTTAGTGTGCTCTTGGATTGCACGTAGGCCTAAACAATATTATTAGTAACTAAAACGGTTAATATTTAACTATTTAGCTGGTTTTATTAAAATAGGACTTTACAAGCTAAGCGTATGATCTTATTATGCGCGCCGTACGGAGAGATGGCAGAGTGGTCGAATGCACCGGTCTTGAAAACCGGCAGGGGTTTATAGCCCCTCTAGGGTTCAAATCCCTATCTCTCCACCATTATTTAAAAAACCGCCTTATTGGCGGTTTTTTGCTATCTGGAGCTTTATCATGTCACAGTCCCCGGAGTTATCCTTTTCTAAACGTTTACTTAAGCACATCCTGCTATGGACTGTGTTTGGTTATTGTTACCAAAGTGCCATATCGTTATTACAAAAAATGGCTATTGATGCTTATCCAGACGATGCACTGTTGATGACCTTATTATACGCCGTAGGGTTTAATATTTTATCGGCGCATTTAATCACAAAATACGATCATTTTTGGCCAGTATGGGGCGCGTTTTATATTGGCATTATTGGTTTAGTGGCTGTGCCTCTTTTGCTGGTCGGTGTGGCCGGATTGTTGTCGATGAGCTTACTTGTTGGAATTTTGCTCAGTTTACCTGTATGTACCTTTGCTATTGGTTTAATTAAAGAAAAACTCAATAAAAACTAGCCCCAAACGGCTTTTATTTTGTGATAGCATATACGGGTCTTTTAACTAACAAAACGTGAATAACACATTATGTCAGATAATTTTACTACAGATGCTGAAAAAGCAAGTTACGGTATTGGCTTACAAATGGGTGAGCAACTTAAGGCTAACCCTTTTGAAGGTTTAAACTTAAATTCAGTATTTGAAGGCATGAAAGATGCGTATGCAGGCAGTGCTTTTCAAGTAGAGATCCCTGAGATCCAAGCTGCGTTTGAGAAAATTAACGAAGAGATCCAAGCTCGTCGTGAAGAAGAAGCTAAAGTATTGGCTGCTGAAGGCATTGCATTTTTAGAAGAAAACGCAAAACGTCCTGAAATCACAGTAACTGAGTCAGGTCTTCAGTACGAAGTACTTGCAACAGGTGAAGGCGAGAAGCCAACTGCAGAGTCTACAGTACGTGTTGATTACCACGGTACTTTAGTAAACGGTACCGTTTTTGATAGCTCATACGAGCGCGGTCAACCTGCTGAATTCCCAGTAGGTGGCGTGATCAAAGGTTGGACTGAAGCATTACAAATGATGCCAGTAGGTACAAAATGGCGTTTATACGTTCCTCATGAGCTTGCTTATGGTGAACGTGGTGCCGGTGCAGCAATCGCACCTTACTCAACACTTGTATTTGACGTTGAGTTACACGCAATTCTTTAATTAGAACGCACATAACATTTTAGTTATGAAAAAACCGCATTCATTAATTTGAATGCGGTTTTTTATTGTCTCTTTAAACTTATCTCGGTTTAAAAGTAGCCTCTCACTCCAAATTGGAAATTACGTCCAGGGAGTGGCGCCGTGTCTTTAATAAACGAGCTATGTACAAAGCCAAGTTCATCAGTAATGTTATCAATACTCAAGTAGAGCTGTGTATCCACTGCACCTAAATCAAGCTGATAATTGGCTTGTAAATCAATCAATGTATAGCCATCTGTTGCTGTTTCGTATGCACTAATATCATTTTGCTCAAAGTAATGTGTTCCTGTTAAGGTAAATTGTGCGCTACCTAGAGTGTATTGCAGTTCTGAACCCAATTTATTAGCAGGAATGCGTGGTAAATTACCTTCATTATCTTTTAGCTTGGCACGAGTTGAGTCACCAAATACTTTTACCATGGCGCTGGGGTTTATTTGATAATGTACATCAAATTCAAAACCATACAGCTCAGCATCTTTACTAGTAAATTGATAAACATCAATCGCATCGCTGTGACCACTGGCTGCAGCTTCAAAACCATCCATTTCATCAAACACTAATCCTGTGTTTTGCTGATAATAAAAGTTTTTAATATCGTTATAGAAAAAGTTTACGGTGTAACCAAAGTCACCGCTAAAACGACGTAAACTAATATCCAGGTTGGTTGATGTTTCTTGTTTAATTTCTTCAGGCTCAAAATGCGCTTCGTTACCTTCAATATGGTAACCCAAACCAAGTTCGTAAGTCCCTGTGGCAACATGAACACCGTTAGAAAGTAACTCAGCTGAAAGTGGCGCTCGCTCTGAATGTGACAAGCTAACAGCTAGGTTATGACTTGGCATATATTCCCAAATCGCACCCGCTGAGGCGCTTAGATTAGTAAAGCTCTGCGTGTAGTTAATTGTTTCATCTGTTGATACAGGTTCGTCATCATGGCTGTGTTGATGCGTATCTACATCACTTTTAATATCATAATCTTCTAAACGGGCACCAAGCTCTATAGTGACATCGCCAAAGGTACGCTCTTCAAGTAAATATAACGCATGTGTTGTTGTAATACTTGCGGGCGTAAAGGCTTCTTCGCCAATCGCATCATAATCAGATTCACTGTAGTGATAGCCAATCATGCCATGCCATTGGCCTAACTGGTGCTCTAGGTTTAAACGTGCTTCAGTGGTTTCATTACTAAAAGTGGTGCCAATTGCGCCATCTTCAATTTCACTATGCGTATAGTCAGTGTAACCAAGGCGAAGGTTAATAGATTCAATCCAGTTGTCATGAAACGAATAACTGACCAGCCCTTGCCAACGGTCTTGTTCTAAATGAGCATAAACAGGGGTTTCTTCATGTTCTTCACCTGCGTGTTCTTCATGTTCTTCATGTTCTTCACCTAAGTGTTCTCCATGCTCGTCTTCTTCTTCATGACCATGCCCATGATCATGTGAATGGCCAGGAATACCATAATCTGTTTCTATATTGCCGTATGAAAAGCCAACGGTTAAATGGTCACCCACATAACTCGTACCAAAATTAACTGTTTCACTGTCTATAAAGGTATTTTCAACTGAAGTCGCTGTTTCTTCATCACCTTCAACATGCAGTTCACCTTCTTCATGTTCATCTGGTAAGTTAAAACGAGGTGTTTGGTAATTATCACCGCTGCGTTTAGTACCATCAAAATGGAAATTAAAGTTATTGCTGCCAGTTTCTAGTTTTGCAGCGTAGGTATTCGCATTTGAAACAGTATCGTGTGTGTATTGCGCAGCTCCAGATAGAGACTCAATATTATTAGTTGGAATACGGTTATCAACCACATTCACTACACCGCCAATAGCGCCAGAGCCATAAAGTAGGGTGCTTGGGCCACGTAATACTTCAATTTGCTCAGCCGCTAAGCTATCACTTGATGTCGCGTGATCAGGTCCAATGCGAGACGCATCGCTGCTATCTAAACCGTTTTGAGTAATTTTAACCCTAGGACCACCTAGGCCGCGAATAATCGGGCTTGAAGAAACAGGGCCAAAATAACTGGCATTGACACCAGGAATGCCTTTAAGTGTTTCACCTAGGGTGGGTTTGGCTTTATTTTTAAGTTCATCACCTGATAGAACACTCACCGGTGAAATCATTTCTAAGCTATTTTTATGCAGTGCCGAGGCATATACAACAACAGTTTCAACCGAAGAGGGCTTTAATGTTACATTAATTGTATTGTCTGTATTTTCAAGCGATATGCGTGAGTCTTGGTAATTATCTTTACTAATATGTAATTGGCTTTTAGCATCTATATCGATACTAAACTGACCTTGTGCATTACTTTGTACACTTTGTGACTTACCATGAACATGAATCGTCGCATTGGCAATGGGTTGCTTGTTTGCATCTGTTACTGTGCCATTAATCGTCGCTGCTAGTGCAGAGTGAGAACACAAAACAGACAGTAGTGCTGAGGATATGAGTGTTAGCTTAGTCATAATTACTTCAATTCGTGGTTGTTATGTTGTGATATAATATAACACTACAAAATTGCGCTATCAACAATGTTATACTATAACTTTTAAATTTGCGTTGAATGACAAAAAAATAGCGATAAATTAAAAATAGCAGCTCAATATGACAGTTCATGTATTTGTTATATGTATTAGTTTAAGAGCGACTATCTATCATTAGTATGTCTAACGTCTTTTGCGCTTTAAAATGATTTTGTTTATCGGCAGGCTCAAGCATTTCACAGCCATCGTTTATCATTTCTGAAATTAAGCTAGGGTAGTGTCGGCAATCTTGGGGGCGGTCATGATAAATACTGCAGGTGTATTTATCTTTCTCTTGTGGAAATGTTTTACTGGCAAGCTCTAAAAATGGGCATTGTGTTAATTGCTCACCTGTTTTTGGATCAAACCATAGCTTATCGTTTTTAACATATTGAAATATCTCAGGGTTAAATAGTGCCCACATTTCAATTTCTTGCTGATTTGTATCTAAATTTGCTGCACCATATTTAGTGCAGCACTTACCACATTGATTGCAATTTTGCATAGGGTAGATATTGACTGTTGCTATTAAAAGTAAGTATTAAGTGTAGCACTCTAATGTCGGCGTGATTCAATTAAACAGCTTTTTATCGCTTATAATACTTTTGTAACAACGCATCGCTTAATAATAATGTACTATTAGGTATATATTTCGAATACGGCGCTCTTAAAAACTCAAAAAGGCGCGTTAATAAGGTAGCGAGTAATTATGAATACTAAAGTATACAAAGCGGTTCACGATTTGGCGGAAAAGCTGATGGCAGCGGCTAATAAAAATGATACTAAACAGTTTGAATCTTTATATGCTGAGCTAAAAGCTATTTGTATTGAAAACGAAAATACAGCGAAAGATCACCCTGTTCAGTGGGAAACATTGGCTGATTTCACCGAAGAGCTAGAAGAAGCTATCGAGACTTACGAAAAAGCGTTACAGAAGTCGATAGAAATTAATAACAAAGATCATATGTCGTCTGTTGCCTTTTCTATGGCTACTTTACAGCTTGAGCTGGGTGATAAAGAAGCGGCAATTAAAAATCTGCAAGATGCTAAAATCAGTGCGAATAAAATTGAAGACAAAGAATTAAAATCAGAGATCCATGATTTATTAGAGTCTTTGGTTGAAGAAGAAGGTTAAGCTCATTTAGCGTAATTTAAAAGCATAGTAATAAACTCGTTGTTGTTTTGCTGTGCTTTTAGATTTTGCTGATCACTTTAAATTAATACTTATATCACCATTTGGTTTGCAACAGCATAGTAGTATTTCACCATCGCGAACAAACGCTAACGGCTCTTCATTGTAATTAACTTCACCTGAGACAAGCGTAGCACGACACGCACCACAATATCCCTCACGGCATTGGTAAGCGGCATCAATTTTATTCGATTCTAGGCAATGTAAAAGAGAAGGGCAGCCAGCGGCAAAATCAATACGCTGGCTGTTATCTGCAAGGGTAATACTTGCAGTCGTTCTATCAGTCATTATAAATCAAAGTCACCAAATTCATCGGCATCTACTTGTGAATCAATTTGACCAACTAAGTATGAGCTAATTTCGGCTTCTTGGGGAGCAACTTGCACGTTATCCGACACTAACCATGAGTTGATCCATGGAATAGGGTTGCTGTTATTTTCAAACTGTGCAGGTAGACCAATCGCGGTCATACGCGCATTGGTAATGTATTCAACGTACTGACATAGAATGTGTTTATTCAAACCAATCATCGAGCCATCTTTGAATAGGTACTCGGCCCATTCTTTCTCTTGCTCTGCGGCTTCAACAAACATCTTAATTGCTTCTTCACGGCATTGTGCGGCAACAATCGCCATTTCAGGGTCATCTTTGCCATCTTGCATGATATTTAAAATATGCTGAGTACCTGAAAGGTGAAGTGCTTCATCACGGGCAATAAGCTTTATAATTTTAGCATTACCTTCCATCAATTCACGCTCTGCAAACGCAAATGAACAGGCAAAGCTCACATAAAAGCGAATAGCTTCAAGGATGTTCACTGACATCATGGCCAGGTACAATTTCTTTTTCAGCTCAAATAAATTAACGACTACGGTTTGGCCATTAATTTCGTGTTTGCCTTCACCGTATAGGTTGTAAAGCGATACAGAATTGATTAGGTCATCATAATAAGTAGTAACGGCATCGGCACGCTCACTAATTTTTTCATTGCTAACAATGTCATCAAAAATGAGTTCAGGTGCTTGAGTTACGTTACGAATAATATGGGTGTACGAACGACTATGAATAGTTTCACTAAACGCCCATGTCTCAATCCATGTTTCTAGCTCAGGAATAGACACAATTGGTAATAGTGCTACGTTAGGCGAACGACCTTGAACACTATCAAGCAACGTTTGGTATTTTAAGTTGCTTAAAAATATATGCTTCTCGTGATCGGGAAGCGCTTGAAAGTCTAAACGGTCTTTACTTACATCAACTTCTTCAGGTCGCCAAAAGAAAGACAATTGTTTTTCAATTAATTTTTCAAAAATAGGGTATTTTTGTTGATCGTAACGTGACACGTTAACGGTTTGACCAAAAAACATTGGCTCTTGCATTTGGTTATTATGATTTCTGCTAAAAGTAGTATAAGACATGTTTATCACTCAAAAAACTATCACTAAAACTATCAGGACAAAGCGGGCAAGGCGCCCGCTTTAAGTTTAACTATTAAATTTTACACGCGCCGCCTGCACAATCATCATCTTCCACTTCTGGAGTGTCTTCTTGAGCATCTGATGCGCCATCGCGGGTATTATGGTAATACAGTGTTTTAACACCTAGCTTGTAGGCACCAAGTAAGTCTTTTAGTAAGACTTTCATAGGTACTCTACCGCCTTCGTATCTGTTTGGATCATAATTAGTATTTGCTGAAATTGTTTGGTCGATAAATTTCTGCATTATGCCTACTAATTGTAAGTAACCATCGTTTGATGGAATATCCCACAGTAATTCATAGTTATCTTTAAGGCGTTCGTACTCAGGGACAACCTGCTTTAAAATACCGTCTTTACTTGCTTTAACACTAATATGGCCACGTGGTGGCTCAATACCATTGGTTGCATTTGAGATTTGCGATGATGTTTCTGATGGCATTAATGCGCTCAGCGTTGAGTTACGCATACCGTGCTCTTTAATGCTGGCACGTAACGTATCCCAATCAAGGTGCAGTGGTTCATCACAAATTTTATCTAAATCACGCTTGTACGTATCTGTTGGCATAATACCTTGTGAGTACGTAGTTTCGTTAAATTTAGGACATGCTCCACGCTCTTTTGCAAGCTCATTAGATGCTTTCATTAAGTAGTACTGAATCGCTTCAAATGTTTTGTGCGTGAGTGCATTTGCGCTGCCATCTGAGTAACGCTTACCGTTTTTAGCTAAGTAGTAAGCGTAGTTAATCACACCTATACCTAGGGTACGACGTCCCATAGTGGCATTTTTTGCCGCCGGTACTGGGTAGTCTTGGAAATCAAGTAAGTTATCTAGTGCACGAACGGCAAGCTCAGCTAACTCTTCTAATTCATCCAGTGACTCAATCGCGCCTAAGTTAAATGCAGACAAGGTACATAAGGCAATTTCACCTTCTTCGTCGTTTACATTACTTAGTGGTTTAGTCGGTAATGCAATTTCTAAACATAAGTTAGATTGACGAATAGGCGCCACTTTCGAGATAAATGGACTATGCGTATTACAGTGGTCAACATTTTGTAAGTAAATACGACCGGTGCTGGCACGTTCTTGAGCAAACATAGAAAACAGTTCAATGGCTTTAATACGTTTTTTACGAATTGACTCGTCTTGCTCATACTTTACATAAAGTGCATCAAATTCATCTTGATCTTCAAAGAATGCATCGTAAAGGCCCGGCACGTCTGATGGACTGAATAAGGTAATGTAATCGTCTTTAATTAAACGCGAATACATTAGTTTATTAAACTGCACACCGTAGTCTAGGTGACGTACGCGGTTATCATCAACACCACGGTTGTTTTTAAGTACCAGTAGGTTTTCTACTTCTAAATGCCAAAGCGGGTAGAATAAAGTAGCGGCTCCGCCACGTACACCGCCTTGCGAACAGCTTTTAACGGCTGTTTGAAAATGCTTATAAAACGGAATACAGCCAGTGTGGTACGCTTCGCCATTGCGAATAGGGCTACCTAATGCACGAATACGTCCGGCATTAATACCAATACCAGCACGTTGAGAAACGTATTTAACAATCGCTGATGATGTCGCATTAATTGAATCTAAGCTGTCACCACACTCAATCAGTACACATGAGCTGAACTGACGTGTTGGCGTACGTACACCCGACATAATTGGCGTAGGTAAAGAAATTTTAAATAATGAAACCGCATCGTAAAAACGTTTGATGTAATCAATACGCGTATCACGTGGATAATCTGAGAATAAGCTTGCCGCTACTAAGATGTATAAAAACTGTGCGCTTTCGTAAATTTCACCGGTAACACGGTTTTGAACAAGGTATTTACCTTCAAGCTGCTTCACGGCTGCATAGCTAAAGTTAAGATCGCGTGAATGATCTAAGTAAGCATCTAGTTCATCAAGTTCTTGCTCTGTGTAATCAACAAGCAAATGTGCGTCGTAGCGTTTTTGTTCAACCATGTTAGTAACGTGGTCAAAAAGACGCGGTGGCTCAAATTGGCCATACGCTTTTTTACGTAAATGGAATACAGCTAAACGAGCAGCAAGATACTGATAATCAGGTGATTCTTTTGATATCTGATCCGCAGCAGCTTTGATAATCGTCTCATGAATGTCTTTAGTACGAATACCGTCATAAAATTGAATATGCGATTTAAGTTCAACTTGTGAAACCGAAACGTTGTTTAAACCTTCGGCGGCCCATTCAATAACGCGATGGATCTTGTCTAGATCAAGCGGCTCTTTACGGCCGTCACGTTTGCTTACAGATAACTGTTGGTTCATAGTTTTGCCTGTATTCCTTGGGAATTAAATATTTTTGACCAATGAGTGCACTTAAAACGCCCAGTGCCTATTCTTTTATTGTTATTTCTACCGCATAG
Organism: Pseudoalteromonas sp. NH0006-26; assembly: GCF_057552415.1. Next base: position 103,627 of record NZ_BAAJMJ010000011.1, on the reverse strand, counting down.
GTAAATTTAATCGAATAACATTTAGCCACAATATCTGGTGTTGTTCAAATTAGAGATCACAAGATAGTGTGGTCTGTGATCTTTTGCAAGGGACAGAAACCGCTCTCATTGTGGATAACGTTGGGATAACGTAATTGTGTTAGTAGGCATTAACCTTTGATCATTCGGTTAAGTTGAAATTTGTAAAAATCAACTAAGGAAAGATTAAATTTACGCTTTTTAAAAATAAATTTTGTCTGCTTTTTTTATCATCAAGCTTTGCGTAAAAACTAACACAATCACAATATGTAGTGTTTATTAATTAACATGGCACTATATGTGGTTAAATGCATCAATAGGGCTATGCCAATTAAAATCTGCATTCCAAGCCAATGCCTCGTCTACACTCGGTACATATCCCCATAGTGCGGTAGCGGTGTGCATATTCGCTGCTTTTCCTGCTTGTATATCTCGCTGTGCATCACCTATATATAGGCAGCGCGAAGGATCAACACTCATTTGCTCAGCACAATGTAATAAAGGAAGGGGTGAGGGCTTAGATTCTGCTAAGGTATCACCACTTATCACAATTCGCGCATTTTTTAACGCAGGAATGGCTTTGACTAAAGGATCGGTTAAAAAACCAGGCTTATTTGTCATAATACCCCACGGGATCCCTTTATTATCAAGTGCAATGAGAAGTTGCTCTATACCAACAAAACAGTGGGTGTGGGTGGCAATATTGGCAGCATAGTGTGCAACTAGCTCCGTTAAAAGTTGCTCTTGCGGTTGTTGCGCCCAAGCTTCTTTAAAACCAGCAGCAAGTAATGCTGCTGCGCCATTTGAAGCTGCGGGTCGATATATATCACTGCCCACTTGGGGCTGTTGATGATTATGCAGCACACTATTTAGCGCAGCGCCTAAATCATCAGCGGTATCGAGTAAAGTGCCATCTAAGTCAAACAGCAATGCTTGATATTCAATCGGGCTAGTAGGTGTTTGCGAGCTTGCCATTACGCTAACTTCTCAAAGTGCAGCATATAATTTACGCTAACATCATCATTAACCGTATATTGCTTTGAAAGTGGGTTGTAACTTAACCCTGCACTGGCACGTACTTTTAAGCCTGCTTGTTCTGCCCATGCGATTAATTGCGCGGGTTTAATAAACTTTTTATGATCATGGGTACCTTCTGGCACCATTTTTAACAGTTTTTCTGCACCGACAATAGCGTATAAATAAGCTTTAGGGGTTTTATTAAGGGTAGAGAAGAATACATCGGCCCCTGGTTTTGCTAATTTAGCGACCGCATGAATAATAGAAGCAGGGTCGGGAACGTGCTCTAACATTTCCATACAAGTGATCACATCAAAGCGCTCAGGGTGCTCATCAGCAAATTGTTCTGCAGGTACTTTTATATATTCAACGGGTACGCTGGTTTCTAAGCTGTGTAACTTGGCTACAGTTAAAGGCTCTTGCCCCATATCGATACCTGTTACGTTTGCGCCCATTCGTGCCATGCTGTGACTTAAAATACCGCCACCACATCCTACATCTAAGGTTTCTTTATCAAATAACCCTATAGTTTTGTCAGCTATAAAATCTAATCGTAATGGATTAATTTCGTGTAAGGGTTTAAATTCGCCTTCTAAATCCCACCAACGCTCTGCGATGGCTTCAAACTTTGCTATTTCTGCGTTATCTACATTTTGATGTTCGGTCATAAAATACTTCCTCGTCAATCTGAGGCCATTATATAGGGCTAAATTGATAAATCGCAAAGTTTTGCGCCTGTAAATTAAAATTAATTGTGATAGCATGGCTCCTTAGAAATAATAACAAACACTCTTAATACCTAATACTGGGTTGTTGAGAGCTGATACTGAAGGAATGTGATATCAAATGACTGATCTCGCCAATGAAATTCTGCCAGTCAATATTGAAGACGAGTTAAAAAACTCCTACTTAGATTACGCCATGAGTGTAATTGTAGGACGTGCATTACCAGACGTACGTGACGGTTTAAAACCTGTTCACCGCCGCGTCTTGTTTGCAATGAACGAGCTTAGTAATGACTGGAACAAGCCTTACAAAAAATCGGCCCGTGTGGTCGGTGACGTAATCGGTAAATACCACCCACACGGCGACAGTGCAGTTTATGACACCATCGTACGTATGGCTCAGCCATTCTCTCTACGTTATATGCTAGTTGATGGTCAGGGTAACTTTGGTTCGGTTGATGGTGATTCAGCAGCGGCAATGCGTTATACAGAAGTACGTATGGCAAAAATGTCGCACGAATTATTAGCCGATCTTGAAAAAGAAACGGTTGATTTTGTGCCTAACTATGATGGCACAGAGCAAATTCCTGATGTATTACCGACTAAAATACCTAACCTGTTAGTCAATGGTTCGTCGGGTATTGCTGTTGGTATGGCGACAAATATTCCGCCACACAACTTAACAGAAGTAGTGAATGGCTGTTTAGCACTTATTCAAAATCCTGAATTAACCATTACTGAGTTAATGGATTACATTCCAGGTCCAGATTTCCCAACTGCGGCAATTATTAACGGTAAAAAAGGCATTGAACAAGCTTATCAAACCGGTCGCGGTAAAGTGTACATGCGTGCGCGTGCTGAAATCGAAACTGATGAGAAAACCGGCCGCGAAACGATTATTGTTCATGAAATCCCTTACCAAGTTAACAAAGCCCGTTTGATTGAAAAAATCGCTGAGCTAGTTAAAGATAAAAAGATTGAAGGGATCAGTGCATTACGTGATGAATCAGATAAAGACGGTATGCGTATCGTTATTGAGATCAAACGTGGTGACGTAGGTGAAGTTATTTTAAACAACCTTTATTCACAAACTCAGTTACAAACTGTGTTTGGTATGAATATGGTTGCGTTAATTAATAACCAGCCTAAGTGTTTCAATTTAAAAGAAATGCTTGAAGAGTTTATTATTCACCGCCGTGAAGTTGTTACCCGTCGTACGGTGTTTGATTTACGTAAAGCTCGCGACCGTGCACATACGCTAGAAGGTTTAGCGATTGCACTAGCAAACATTGACCCAATTATCGAACTTATTCGTAAGTCGCCTACGCCTGCTGAAGCAAAAGTTGCACTAACAGCGCGTCCTTGGGAATTAGGTAATGTTAAAGCCATGCTTGATAAAGCAGGTGAAGACAATGTAGCTCGCCCAGATTGGCTAGCAAGCGATCTTGGTATTCGTGATGGTCAGTACTATATTTCTGAGCAGCAAGCTCAAGCAATACTAGATCTACGTCTACACAAACTAACGGGTCTTGAACACGAAAAAATTCTAACTGAGTACCAAACGTTACTTGATTTGATTGCTGAACTACTGTTTATTTTGGCAAACCCAGATCGTCTAATGGAAGTTATTCGCGACGAGTTAGTTGAAATTAAAGAACAATATGGTGATGAGCGCCGCACTGAAATCAATGCCGCTGCACACGATATTAGTCTTGAAGACTTAATTAACGAAGAGAACGTGGTTGTGACCTTGTCACACGAAGGGTACGTTAAGTACCAAGCGTTAAGTGATTACGAAGCGCAGCGTCGTGGTGGTAAAGGCAAGTCAGCAACTAAGATGAAAGACGAAGATTTCATTGAACGTTTACTTGTTGCCAATACGCACGATACTATTTTATGTTTCTCTACTGCGGGTCGATTATACTGGCTTAAAGTGTATCAGTTACCACTTGCAAGTCGCGCAGCGCGCGGTAAGCCAATTGTTAACTTATTACCGCTTGAAGCAGATGAACGTATTACAGCTATCTTACCAGTGCGTGATTATGAAGATGATAAATACATCTTTATGGCGACAGCATTTGGTACTGTTAAGAAAACACCATTAACGGCCTACAGCCGTCAACGTGCAAGCGGTATTATTGCTGTTAACTTAAACGAAGGTGATAGCTTAATTGGTGTTGATATTACCGATGGTAGCAACGAAATTATGTTGTTCACTGATGCGGGTAAAGTTGTACGCTTTAAAGAAGCTGAAGAAACCACGGTAGTTGATGAAAATGGTAACCCTGTTCTTGATGAAGAAGGTAAGCCTGAGATTCGCTTCAAAGGTGTACGTCCTATGGGTCGTACTGCAACGGGTGTTCGTGGTATTAAGATGCCAGACGAACAACGTGTTGTATCACTGATTGTACCTAAGAATGACGGTGCAATATTAACAGTGACAGAAAATGGTTACGGTAAGCGTACTCAACTTGAAGACTACCCATCTAAGAGTCGTGCAACACAAGGTGTTGTATCAATTAAGGTGAGTGAGCGTAATGGTGCCGTTGTTGGTGCTGTACAAGTTGATGACAACGACGAAATAATGATTATTTCGAATCGTGGTACCTTAGTACGTACTCGCGTTAATGAAGTTTCTACGGTTGGACGTAACACCCAAGGTGTTATTTTGATCAGAACTATTGACGAAGAGCAAGTAGTTGGTTTACAACGTATAGAAGAGATTGAAGTGACAGAAAGTGACTTGATTGACATCGAAGACGTTGAAACAGTAGATACGGTTATAGATGAAGTAGCGGATGATAATCCTCCTTCAGAATAATTGAGATTGAAAAAAGCGGCCTTGGCCGCTTTTTTTATATGGTTGAAAAAAACTAAAGACACTTGAATTAGTTTAATTCAAGTTAAACAGTAAATTACTGGAATGAGGAAAAGGTAATGAGTATTTATAATTTTTGTGCGGGTCCTGCAATGTTACCACCGGCTGTAATGCAAAAAGCACAAAAAGAGTTTTTAGACTGGCAAGGGCTTGGCGTTTCAGTAATGGAAATGAGCCATCGCAGTAAAGAATTTTTAGCATTAACGGCGAAGTGTGAAGCTAGTCTGCGTCGTTTAATGAATATTAGTGATGAGTTTGAAGTGCTATTTATGCACGGTGGTGGTCGAGGTCAATTCAGTGCCGTGCCTTTAAACCTCCACGTTGATGGAAAAAAGGCGGTGTATTGTGAAAATGGCGTTTGGTCAAAAAGTGCAACTAGCGAAGCCGATAAGTTCACTCAAACCCACGCTATTGATGTACGTAATGATGATAACGGTTTATTTTCTATCAAGCAGGTAGCCGATTGGGTTTTACCAGCCGATGCTGCATATATTCATTACTGCCCCAATGAAACAGTAGATGGCCTAGAGATTTTTGATGTACCACGTCACCCAACGGCGCCAATTGTTGCTGATATGTCGTCGACTATTTTATCGCGCGAAATTGACGTTAATCAATTTGACTTAATCTACGCTGGTGCGCAAAAAAATATCGGTCCATCGGGCATTGCTATTGTGATTGTTCGCAAAACGCTACTTGAGCGTGAAGGGCTCGCCAAGCCGGGTATTTTAGATTATGCCCTTGAAGCAAAACAAGGTAGCATGTTCAATACCCCACCTACATTTGCATGGTATTTAGCAGCTGAAGTATTTGCATGGCTTGAACAAAATGGCGGTGTAAAAGCCATGGAAGCACATAATATTGCGAAAGCGCAGCTGCTTTATGATTTTATTGATGATTCAGATTTTTATACCAATAAAGTAGCGAAGCATTGCCGTTCACGTATGAATGTGCCATTTTGGCTGGTTGATGAAAGCTTAAATGATAAGTTTGTAAAAGAGTCAAAAGAAGCAGGCTTGTTAGCGCTTGAAGGTCATCGTATTGTTGGCGGGATGCGTGCCAGTATTTATAACGCGATGCCATTGGAAGGCGTACAAGCCCTAGTTGATTTTATGGCTAACTTCGCCAAGGAGAATAGTTAATGGAGCAACTTTCCTTAGCCCCTATTTCACAAGTTAATGGCAGTGTGACATTGCCGGGCTCAAAGAGCTTGTCAAATAGAATTCTATTATTAGCAGCATTATCTTACGGCACCACGGTTGTAGAAAACTTATTAGACAGTGATGATATTCGTCATATGTTGGGCGCATTAGCGCAGCTCGGTGTAAATGTAACACTTAATGATGAGCGAACCATCGCGACCGTCGAAGGTGTAGGTGGCGTATTTAAAACGCCAACTGAACCACTGTTTTTAGGTAATGCTGGTACAGCATATCGTCCGTTAACGGCCGTGCTTGCAGCGATTGCTGGGGAGTATGAGTTAATTGGTGAGCCACGTATGGAAGAGCGACCAATTGGTCACTTAGTTGATGCACTGCAAGCCTTAGGTGGTAATGTTAGTTATTTAAAAAATAAAGACTATCCGCCACTTAAAATTGTCGGCGGGCAAATAGCGGGTGGTGAAGTCGAAATCGACGGTAGTATTTCAAGCCAGTTTTTAACGGCACTGCTTATGGCTGCACCGTTATTTAAAGGCGATACTCAAATTAAAATTAAAGGCACGTTAGTCTCTAAGCCTTACATTGATATTACACTTGATGTAATGGCGCGTTTTGGTGTCACCGTTGAACATGAGAATTACAGTACTTTTTTTGTGAAAGGTGCACAGCAGTATCAAGCCGTTGAGCGTATTATGGTGGAAGGCGATGCTTCTTCTGCTTCTTATTTTATTGCTGCTGCAGCGATTGCCGGTGGCGAAATAGAAATTAAAGGTGTCGGTGCTAAATCAGTTCAAGGTGATATTGGCTTTGCCAACGTTATGGAGCAAGTGGGAGCCAAAATTGATTGGTATGACGAGCGCTTAGTTGTGCGTAAAGGCGAGCTTAACGGTATTGATATTGATGCTAATGCTATACCCGACGCTGCAATGACCTTGGCCACAGTTGCCTTATTCGCCAAAGGCCCAACCGCAATTCGCAATATTTATAACTGGCGGGTAAAAGAAACTGACCGTTTACATGCAATGGCCACTGAGCTTAAAAAAGTAGGTGCAGAAGTAGTTGAAGGGCACGACTTTATTGAGATCACACCGCCAAAACAATTTAACAATGTGGCGATAGATACTTATGATGACCACCGTATTGCTATGTGCTTTGCACTGGTTGCGGTAGGGGGCAAGCCCATAACGATTAACGATCCAGCTTGTACTTATAAGACATTCCCAACATTTTTCAACGTGTTAGCATCTGTCAGTAAATAGGCTATTTATAAGTATTTATAAAAAGTTACATACTAAAAGCGGATAATCTTTATTAATTGACGTATAATGTGGCGGTTTATTTTGGTGTGCATTGAAGGAGGTTTTAAATGCCGGCGTTATTAATGCCCGTAATCACCGTAGATGGCCCAAGTGGTTCTGGTAAAGGAACTGTTTGTCGCCTATTGGCTGAAAAATTAGGCTGGGATGTGTTAGATAGCGGTGCAATTTATCGCGTACTCTCACTTGCAGCACTTCATCACCAAATTGCGTTAGATAACGAAGAAGCACTGGTTCCATTAGCTGCTAATCTAGATGTGCAGTTTTTGATAGACAGTGACACTAATGCAGGAAAGATTATCTTAGAAGGCGAAGACGTATCGACCACTATTCGTAATGAAGAAGTGGGAGCTGCGGCGTCTAAAGTGGCGGCATTGCCACGAGTTCGTGAAGCGTTGCTTCGTCGCCAGCGTGCGTTTAGGACAGAAAATGGCTTAATTGCTGATGGTCGTGATATGGGTACTGTGGTATTTCCTGATGCGCCATTAAAGATATTTTTAACCGCTAGTGCAGAAGAACGTGCTCGCCGACGTTTTGTTGAGTTGAATGAGCGCGGGCTTGATGTTACACTAAGTGGTCTATTACAAGACATTCAAGCACGTGATGATCGCGATATGAATCGCGCCGTTGCGCCGCTTGTACCTGCAGAGGATGCGATTGAGCTTGATACTAGCGAACTCAACGCGCAGCAAGTATTTGATAAAGTTATAACTTTATTAGATTCAAGCATCTCAGAAGGTAAGCTTCCTAAACGAAGCTAAACACATTTTATGCACCAGCAGGACGCCAGTGCTATTTTAACAACCCCATGCAGCATGGTTGCTTATTGGTATTAATATATGAGACGTATATTCGTATGTCAGAAAATTTTGCGCAGTTATTTGAAGAAAGCTTAAAGGGTTTTGAAGCAGAGCAAGGCTCTATCGTTAAAGGTACAGTAATCTCAATCGAGAACAACATTGTACTTGTAGATGCTGGTCTTAAATCAGAAAGTGCTATCCCTGCAGAGCAGTTCAAAAATGCTGCTGGTGAACTAGAAGTTGCTGTTGGCGACGAAGTAGATGTTGCACTAGATGCAATCGAAGACGGTTTCGGTGAAACTATCCTTTCTCGTGAGAAAGCTAAGCGTCACGAAGCGTGGATCCGTCTTGAGAAAGCATGTGAAGAGCAAGAGACTGTTACTGGTGTTATCAACGGTAAAGTTAAAGGCGGTTTCACTGTTGAAGTTGATTCAATCCGTGCTTTCCTACCTGGTTCACTTGTTGATGTTCGTCCAGTACGTGACACAACTCACCTTGAAGGCAAAGAGCTTGAATTTAAAGTAATCAAGCTTGATCAAAAACGTAACAACGTTGTTGTTTCACGTCGTGCAGTTATCGAATCAGAAAACTCACAAGAACGTGAAGAGCTTCTTGCTAACCTTGTTGAAGGTCAAGAAGTTAAAGGTATCGTTAAGAACCTTACTGACTACGGTGCGTTCGTTGACCTTGGTGGTGTTGATGGCCTACTACACATTACTGATATGGCGTGGAAGCGTGTTAAGCACCCTTCAGAAATCGTTAATGTTGGCGACGAAATCGCAGTTAAAGTTCTTAAATTCGACAAAGATAAAACTCGTGTATCTCTAGGCCTTAAACAGCTTGGCGAAGATCCATGGGCAGCTATCGCTGGTCGTTACCCAGAAGGTTCTAAACTTTCTGGTCGTGTAACTAACCTTACTGATTACGGTTGCTTCGTAGAAATCGAAGAAGGCGTTGAAGGTCTAGTACACGTTTCTGAAATGGATTGGACTAACAAGAACATCCACCCTTCAAAAGTTGTTTCACTAGGTGACACTGTTGAAGTTATGGTTCTTGAAATCGACGAAGAACGTCGTCGTATTTCTCTTGGTCTTAAGCAATGTATTGCTAATCCTTGGCAGGAATTTGCTCGTCTACAAAACAAAGGCGACCAAGTTACTGGTAAGATCAAATCAATCACTGACTTCGGTATCTTTATCGGTCTTGACGGTGGTATTGATGGTCTTGTACACCTTTCAGACATTTCTTGGAATACACCTGGCGAAGAAGCTGTACGTGAATTCAAGAAAGGCGACGAAATCACTGCTATCGTATTGCAAGTTGACCCAGAGCGTGAACGTATTTCTCTAGGTGTTAAGCAAATCGAAGCTGACCCATTCAATAACTACCTTGATGCAAACAAAAAAGGTGCTATTGTTAAAGGTAAAGTGACTGAAGTTGATGCGAAAGGCGCAACTGTTGAACTTATCGAAGGCGTTGAAGGTTACATCCGTGTAGCTGATATCGCTCAAGAACGCGTTGAAGATGCAACTACTGTTGTTTCTGTAGGCGACGAAATCGAAGTTAAATACGTTGGTGTTGATCGTAAGAACCGCACTTTAAGCTTATCTGTTAAAGCTCTTTTCGAAGCAGAAGAGAAAGAAGTACTAGAGAAGCTTAAGAAAGAAGAGCCAGTGTTTGAAAACGCAATGGCAGCTGCTTTCGCAAATGCACAAAAAGACTAATTAATTATAGTCTTTTAATTGGAAGGGCAGTTTATGCCCTTCCACTATTTCTTTTTAAGGAAACGCTATGACTAAGTCAGAACTGATAGAAACACTTGCTGAACAACACGCACATATTCCTGTGAAAGATGTTGAGAACGCTGTTAAAGAAATTCTTGAACAAATGGCCGGCTCATTATCTTCTTCAGATCGAATTGAGATCCGAGGTTTTGGAAGTTTCTCTTTGCATTACCGCGCGCCTCGTACAGGCCGTAACCCTAAAACAGGTGAAACTGTAGAGTTAGATGGTAAGCATGTACCTCATTTTAAACCAGGCAAAGAACTACGTGATCGTGTAAACGAGAGCATTGCTTAGTAAACTAATTGGAGTGGTTACTTGTTCAAGGTATTTAAAATTATTCTGGCAGCACTTTTTTTAATTGGTGCATTTGTATTGGGTTCGCAAAATCCACAATTAACACAAATTAACTATATAATAGCCAGTAATACATTACCTTTAGCCGTTATAATAAGTATCTGCTTTTTACTAGGTGTTGTAGTGGGTTGTTTTGTGAGTTTTAAATTGTTTACGCAATTAAAGTGGCAAAATTACCGTTTAAAAAAGCAATTAACGCCTGAAAAAGATAATAAAAAGCGTATTGCCAACAAAGACACCTAACTATGATTGAGCTGTTATTTTTACTGCTTCCTGTTGCTGCCGGCTATGGCTGGATCATGGGAAAAAACAGTGCTAAAAATCAGGCTCATCAATTTAATCGTCAAATTACCTCTGAATACAGTAAAGGGTTAAAGTTCTTACTGGACAGAGAAGAAGATCAGGGGCTTGAGCATTTAATTAATTTGCTCGAAGTAGCTGCTGACTCTGTTGAACACTATTCTACCTTAGCTACCATGTTTCGTCGTCGTGGTGAGCTTGACCGCGCAATAAAAATACACGAACTCCTGCTAAAACACCCAAGTCTTAACGAAAAACAAGCCGCTAATAGCCGCTTGGAATTAGCCGAAGACTATATTATGGCGGGTTTACTCGATAGCGCAGAAGAACATTTAATATGGCTAGTTAAAAATAATCATGTTGATTCCCTCGATCCGATAATTTCTTTATATTCACAGACCCGTGAATGGGAAAAAGGCATTAATATGTTTGAGGCTCATAGCGAGCTTTTTTCAAAAGAACAACATTTTAAAGCCATCGCAAACTTTTACTGTGAGCATGCTATTGTCAGTAATAATCCACAACTTATGCGTAAAGCTATTAGCTTAAACTTTAAAACAATCAGACCACTCTATGAGCTTGGTTTAACTGCCTATACAAAAGAAGATTACGTAAAAGCAATTTACTACTGGCGAGAACTCATCTGCCAATTTACCTTTTTTGCGCCATTATTTATTGATAAGTTGGCGCATAGTTATAAGCAGCTTAAATTAACTCATCAGTTTCATGAACTCGTTGCAGAGTTATTAGATAAGGGTGGGGTGATGATAAAAATACAGCATTGCCAAGCATTGCTTGAGCAAGGCCACACTGAACAAGCCTTTGAATTTTTAACCGATAGTTTAAAACGTCAACCTACCATACGTGGCTTTAGTTTTTTACTGCAGTTAATGAGCGCCGAAAATAAAAATACCAAAGATGTGCTTAATCAAATAGATAAACTTGTTACCTCATATATTGCTACCAAGCCTGACTTTCAATGTCAGCATTGTGGCTTTACAAGTTACACCATTTATTGGAATTGCCCTTCTTGTAAACACTGGGAAACCATTGTGCCCAGCAGAGGCTTAGACGGATTTTAATCTTTATACTTTTCGCACACTAGTAGGATAGTTATGTCTTTCGAACAATCAAAAAAAATTCTTATCGCTCTTGATTATGATGATCAACAAACAGCTTTAGCATTTGTTAAACAGTTATCACCGGATACATGTCGATTAAAAGTGGGTAAAGAAATGTTCACATATTTCGGCCCTGAATTTGTTAAAGAGCTAGTTGATTTAGGCTTCGATGTATTTTTAGATTTAAAATTTCATGATATTCCAAATACTGTTGCTAAAGCAGTAACTGCTGCAGCTAAAATGGGCGTGTGGATGGTTAATGTGCATGCAAGTGGTGGTTATGAAATGATGCATAAAGCTAAGCAAGCACTCGAACAATTTGGTGATAAAGCCCCATTATTAATTGCAGTGACCGTTTTAACCAGCATGGATGAAACTGAACTTGAACGTTTAGGTATAACTAAGTCGCCACAAGAGCAAGTTATGCACTTAGCAAAACTAACCAAACAAGCAGGCCTTGATGGTGTAGTGTGTTCAGCACAAGAAGCACAAAGTTTAAAAGCAGCATTGGGAGATGAGTTTAAATTAGTCACCCCAGGTATTCGTCCTGCGGGCAGTGATGCTGGCGACCAAAAACGTATAATGACACCTAAAGAAGCGATTGAAGCTGGCAGTGATTACCTAGTTATAGGGCGTCCTATTACTCAGGCACAAAACCCGGTGCAAGTATTAAGTGACGTAAATAAATCAATAGCCTAAATTTAAAATGTGCATAATTACGAGCAGTTCCTTACAACTGCTTTTCTTTGTGCTACATTTAAATTAAGGGTATGCAGTGAGGAACTAGCTTTGCGTATAATAATTTTCTTAGTTGTAATTATCATTAGTGGCTTTGCTGTTAATAAGTATGTGTTTTCAAGTAAAATGTATGACGGTGTTTCGAATGTTACCGATTTGGTTTCAGAATACCCCGTTGATTTATTTAAGTTTAAAAAAGTCGCGCAAAACTATGCCCAGCATCTGTGTTACACAAATGAAGGGGTGTTAGCGGGAATTAATGTTAGCAGTAGTGATTGTGTTGCCGCACATGATCAGATGCAAGATCAATGTACTGATAAAGTATTTCGGTTAGCGCCATTAAATATTGATTCTAAAAAAGAGTTAATTGAATACTCAAATGAATATTCACGCTGCACTTTACCGTATAAAAATCTTACTTTATAAATTTCAGATACTAAAAAGCCACCTAAGCTTAGTCATAGGTGGCTTTTTTATTTTTAGTTATTTTAAACGAATAGACTTAGCTTCAATATCAATTAGGCCTTGTTTGAATAACCCGCCAATGGCTTTTTTGTAGTTTGCTTTACTGGTCGAAAAAACTTTTTTAATTAATTCAGGTTCAGACTTATCGCCGATAGCTAATATCCCACCTTCATCTTTTAGTTTTTCCATAATTTTTTCGCCAAGCTCACTCACTTTACCCATACCTGGCTTCTCAAGTATGACGTCAATTTTTCCGTCTTCGCGTACTTTTTGAATAAAGCCCTTGAGTTTTTGGCCAACAAATAGGTTTTTAAATACCATGTTGTAAAATACAACACCAAAATGAGACTCTTCAATAAGGACTTTGTAGCCAATATCAGTTTTACCTGCCACAATTAGCTCTACCTCTTGCAAGTGGCTATATTGCGGCTCGTCTTTTGATAAAAAGCGATTAAAGTTGGTTGAAGCACAAATCCGCTGACTGGCATTATCTAGGTATAAACGTACTAAATACGAGTAACCTTCTTGCATTCGTGGTTTTTGTTCATTAAATGGTGCAAGTACGTCTTTTTCTAAGCCCCAATCTAAAAAAGCACCAATGCTGTTTATTTCTTTAACGCGAAGTAGGGCATATTCACCGACTTGTGCGTGTGGTTTTTTAGTTGTTGCTGTTGGCAGATTTGCGTTATCTAAAAAGGTAAAAACGCTGATGCTATCACCAGCTTCAAGCTCATGTTTAATTTCGTGTTTTGGTAAAAATACTTCACCTAAGTCATGGCCATCTAAGTAGGCACCTTCGTTACTGACTTCTTTTACAAATAGGGTTTGGGTAGTTCCAAGGTAACTCATAATTATTCCTGCTCAGGCTTTTTTTTACGACGCATCGGGGTATCACCATCAATGTTGAGTGGTGCTTTAATTGGGGCTGCTGGCTTTTTAGGTTTCGCTTTGCGTTTTTGCTGTGGCTTTTTATCAGCCACTACTTTTTTAGTCGGTTTAACTGGCGTCACTTTTTTCTCTTTGATGCCTTTAAATTTCGCTTTTAAACCATCAACCACCGCAAACGAGAGTTCGTCATTTAAAAATGACTTAATTGCTAAGTAACTTGCCCAATCTTTAGGACCAACCAGTGATAGCGCGTTGCCTTTAAAACCAGCACGGCCTGTGCGTCCAATTCGGTGAACGTATTCTTCAGCGTGTTTTGGTAAATCAAAATTTATAACATGGGTCACACTGAGTAAATCTAATCCGCGAGATGCAACATCTGTAGTAATTAATATTTTAAAGTTTTCACGGCTAAACGAATCCATAATATCTAGGCGTTTACTTTGGGTTAAATCGCCTGCTAAGGCGACAGATTTAAAGCCTTTACTGTTTAGTGACTCGCTTAATCGACTGGTATCAGCACGTGTAGCGGTAAATATAATGCATTGCCCTACATTGTCTTGATTAAGAAAATACTCAAGTAGCGCTTCTTTATGATCAAGATGATCGGCTAAATACAATGTTTGTTTAATATCACTGTGTTGCTCATTGGCCGCACTAAGCATAATTTGCTTAGGCTTTTTTAATAAATTACGCGAAAGCGCATCAACTTGAGCATGATCTAGTGTCGCTGAAAATAATAGGGTCTGGCGTAATCGGTGATCAGCCAGTTCATTAATTAGCTTAAGCTGGTCAGTGAAACCTAAATCTAAAATACGGTCAGCTTCATCAAATATGAGTAACTCTAAGCCACTTAATTGTAATGAGCGTTGTTTTAAATGATCGGCTAAGCGCCCTGGTGTAGCAACCACAAAATGTGGGTCGTTGCGCATTGCTTTAATTTGGTCGTTAAAATTTTCGCCACCGAGAATTTTAACTGCCTTAATATTGGTACCGGCAATGAGTAATCGGAGTTGGGTAAACACTTGCGTGGCTAGCTCACGGGTAGGAGCAACAATAAGTACACGGGGATCACGTTTACTGAGTGCTTTTTGTTTCATTACTCGCTGCACAGCGGGTAATAAAAACGCTAAAGTTTTGCCTGACCCAGTTTTTGACTGAGCGAAAATGTCATGTCCAGCCAGTGCCGTTGGCACAGCATGGGCTTGAATATCGGTAGGCTGGGTGATCCCTTGGTGCGCTAATTGTGTTTCTAGGCGAGTATCAATCCCAAGATCAGTAAAGTGCAATGTATATTTCTCCAATATGAGCAAGTCTTGTAAATTTATCCGCGCATTATAGCTCACTGAGCCACTGCGCTAACAGTAAAAAGCGCATTATCATCCATTTTTTTGCATTTAAACAAAAAAAGCGTAAAATACGCGCCCCATATGCGCCGGATTTACGATTCGGTAAACGCCCCTTGCGGGTTTTAAAAGCAAAATAGGAATACCATGACAGCTGTCCATAAAGATAATGTAACCAGCGAACACTTTGTTGTGTGCGCACTGTATAAATTTGTTGCTCTTCCAGACTTTGAGGCATTACGCCAACCGTTACTTAATGTGATGGAACAAAACGACGTACGAGGCACGTTGTTAATTGCCGCAGAAGGAATTAACGGCACTGTATCTGCAAAACGTGAAGGCATAGATAACTTATTGGCGTGGTTAGACACCCAGCCTAATTTAGACAATATTGTTACTAAAGAATCATATGATGACGAATGCCCGTTTTACCGCACTAAAGTAAAACTTAAAAAAGAAATCGTGACTATGGGCGTTGAGGGCGTTGACCCATTAAAAGTAGTGGGCAGTTATGTTAAGCCAAATGAATGGAATGCCCTTATTTCTGATCCAGAGGTTATTCTTGTTGATACCCGAAATGATTATGAAATTGAAATTGGTACGTTTCAAAACGCGGTCGATCCAAACACGAAGACGTTCCGCGAATTTCCGCAGTGGGCCAAAGAAAACCTAGACCCAGAAAAGCATAAAAAAGTAGCTATGTTTTGTACTGGTGGTATTCGCTGTGAAAAATCAACAGCTTATATGAAAGAACAAGGCTTTGATGAGGTATACCACCTTGAAGGCGGCATATTAAAATACTTAGAAGAAGTACCAAAAGAAGACACTATGTGGGAAGGCGAGTGCTTTGTATTTGATAACCGTGTAGCGGTAAATCATGACTTACAAAAAGGCTCATACGATCAATGCCACGCATGTCGGATGCCTATTACAGAAGAAGAAAAGCAAAAGCCTGAATATATGGAAGGGGTGTCGTGTCATCACTGTATTGATGATGTGACCGACGAGCAACGCGCTCGTTTTGCTGAGCGTCAAAAGCAAATAGAGTTGGCTCAAGCTCGCGGCGAAGGCCACATTGGTAATGAAGCTCAAGCTGCTTTACAACAACGTAAACAAGCTAAAAAAGCGCAAAAAGACGCACAGCGAAATAAATAATACCACGCATATATTTATTCGTTAAAAAACCTCAGTAAATACTGAGGTTTTTTTCTTTACCAGAGATTTATAAATAGCGAGCTTACATTGCTTAGCGACTATAAGCTTTGATACTTTTTTGAGCTTAATCAACGAATACAAAAATTACTATCTACCGGTGTAAGGGTAATTTTATTAGCTGAGTTAACAAGAACACATTTTGTGTTTTTACCGAGTTTTTTCTTTTGAATAACCGTAAATTCACCTTCATCAACAGCGTATAAATTATACTGATAAGCTGTGTTACCTCCCTCAAATAAGGCAGTAAATAACCCTCCAACTAAACCCCCAATAATAGCGCCACCAATCATTTCTTCGGTGTTACCATCTAAGCTGTTAACAAAGCCAAATCCCGCTCCCGCGGCTATGCCTGTTCCTACTTCTGAGGAGAGCGTTACTTTTTGCTCTGACTCAACAGATGCATAATAGCGTTTAATTAATTGATTTTGACTCGTACGATCAACCCCTTGTGATGCACAGCCACTAAGCAGTAAAACCATAATGATACTTTTTTTCATGAATGCTCCTTTCATCTTCATTCTAATAACTAAATCATAATGTTAAATACGCATAAAATATGTGGTGATTTTGTAGGCTGGTGTAAGAATGTGTAGTAAATACGTGGGTGTTTAATTTCAGCGTGTTGTTTTGCTAATTTGTCGTACTAAGCTATTTATTGATCATAGAGGTGTTAAACTGCGTAACATAATGGAAATAATAATTAATTAGGGTGATCCTTTGAAGTCGCAAAATCTTTTAATGGGCATAACGGCCTTGTTTTTATCGGTTAGTTTGCCAGTAACTGGTGCAAACGTGGTCGTCGAGAATATCGCTATGGAACAAGCCCAACAGCAAGTTCAGGCTGTTGGTAATGCTGAAGCTATCCATTCTGTTATTTTATATCCTGCCGTAGGTGACAAAGTAGCAGCGGTTCATTTTAAACCTGGCGATAAGGTTAAAAAAGGTGATATTTTACTTGAGCTAGATTCACGTAGGCAAAAAGCGGCCCTTGAAGAGGCTAAAATAAAATTAGCAGATAGCCAGCGAACTTTAAAACGTTTAAAACAAAGCCAAGCTAAAGGAGCTGTTCCGCAAAGTGATGTAGATGATGCAAAAACCATCGTGGAGCTTGCAAAAGTTACTCTCACTCAAGCCGAAACTGAATTAGAAGACCGCCAAGTCCGTGCCCCTTTTAATGGCACTATGGGGCTGACTGACATTGAAGTGGGTGACAGAATCACAACACAAACAATGATTGCTAGCATCGATGATACCCGCCAGTTATACATTAATTTTAACGCGCCTGAATCAGCGATTGCGATGCTCAGAAATAATGCTAGTGTACGCGTGTTCCCATGGCAATCGCAAGCGCCTGTTGAGGCAGAAATAGCCTATTTAGACTCACGTATAGACCCACAAACTCGTACCTTAAGAGTCAAAGCAAAGTTAAATAATAAAGATCAACAATTCTTACCGGGTATGAGTTTTCGAGTACATATAAAAGTATTAGGTCAACGCTTTGCCGCTATTCCAGAAGCAGCACTACTGTGGGGCGCAACGGGTCCATATGTGTGGACGAGTGTGGATAACAAAGCTACCCGGGTTGATGTGAAAATAGAGCAACGCTTGGCTGGGCGCTTACTCGTATCAGGGGCATTACAGCCAAACGATACGTTAGTTGTTGAAGGCGTTCAGCGCTTGCGAGCCAATCAAGAATTAAGCTTTACTGCACCTATCGCTAGTACGCAGGAGTAGCCATGAAACAGCAACCTATGATGCAAGACTTGCCGTCTATGGCAATTCGCCGCCCTGTACTTATTGTGGTGCTTAATTTATTAATAATTATTGCCGGTATCGCCGCTATAGCTGGCGTAGAAGTGCGAGAGCTTCCTGATGTAGATAGGCCGCGTATTACGGTATCAGCTTCGTTTCCAGGTGGTTCCCCGGAAACCGTCGACACTGAAGTCACCAGCAAACTTGAAGGTGCTGTTGCCCGCGTGAGTGGAGTTAAATCTATTCGTGCACAAAGTGAAGAAGGCAGCTCACGTATTGTGGTTGAATTTAGACCTGGTGTTAATCTGGATGATGCCGCTAATGAAACGCGCGAGTCAGTTTCGCGAGTGCAAAGAGAGCTCCCAGAAGAGGTTGAGCGTGTATCCATTATAAAAGCCGATAATGATGCTGAGGCGGTCGTATCACTCACCGTATCAAGTGAGAGTTTATCGTTAGAGGCATTAACCGAGCGAGTTGATGTTGACTTAGCACCACAGTTTTTAACTATTCCCGGTGTTGCTGATGTGCGCTTAAACGGTGATAGAGAACGAGTGCTTAGAGTACGTATAGATCCGCTTAAGCTCAGTAGCTTTAATTTAACCATTCCCGATGTTGCTGACGTTCTCAGGCAAGCTCCCTTTGATGTGCCTGCAGGGAGTTTAAAGTCGAACGATCAGCAAATTATCGTGCGTGCTGATGCTACCTCGGTCACACCAGATCAAGTCGGTGATATCATCATTCGTGGTGATACCCGTATTAGCGATATCGCAGCGGTGTATTTTGGCCCGGCAGATCCACGCTCTATGGTTAGGCTCAATGGTAAACCCGTTATTGGTATGGAAATTATCCGCCAAGCGCAATCTAACACCATAGAAATATCAGATGAGGTTCTAAAGCTGATAGAAGGAATGCGTGAACGCTTTCCTGAGATGGAATTTACCCTCACATCAGATGATGCACAATTTATTAGAAGCTCAGTGGATGAAGTTATCAATTCTTTATTGCTGACAGTGCTACTAGTGATCATTACGTTATGGGTGTTTATTGGCTCATGGCGTGCAACCTTAGTGCCTGCATTTGCTATCCCGGTTGCATTAATAGGCTCATTAGCACTGATATGGGCATTGGGTTTCTCTATAAATATTTTAACCTTGCTCGCACTAGTACTTGCTACTGGCTTAATCGTTGATGATGCGATTGTGGTGAGTGAAAATATTCAACGCCAGCGTGGATTAGGGCTTGGCCGGCGTGCGGCCGCAGTGGTAGGTACGCGTGAAGTATTTTTTGCGGTTATTGCCACCACGGCGGTATTAGCAGCTGTGTTTGTCCCCATTGCTTTTTTACCCTCTACTGCAGGGCGTTTATTTAGAGAGTTTGGGGGGGTACTTGCCGGTGCAGTGATCATATCAAGCTTTGTGGCGTTGTCTTTAGTGCCTGCGCTTACTTCTAAGTTAAAGCTTAAACAAGGCGGTTTTCATCCTTTTGCTAAGCTTGGTAACGTACTTGCTAACTTTTATACTAAAACAATTCATAAAGTACTCGATCATGCGTGGCTAACTTTCATTGCCTGTTTATTAGTGGCTGCCGGCTCAGGAGCCTTGTATATGAGCCTTGATAACGAGCTATTACCAACAGAGGATCGCGGTAAAATTAGAATATTTGCCCGTGGCCCAGATGGCGTAGGTTTAAACTTTATGGATAGGCAAGCCATTAAAATGGAAGACACTTTGCTGCCTTTCGTTGAAAGCGGGGAAATAGAGTCAATTTACACGGTTGTTGGTCAGTGGGATCCTAATATTGTGTTTATAACAGTGCCTTTAAAGCACTGGGATGAACGTAACTTTAGCCAACAAGAAATCATCAATAAAATTCGTCAGCCCTTAATGAACATTCCTGGAGCACCCGCATACGCAGGTGGTGCCAATAGTTTAAATTTACGTGGCCAAGGTGGCGGAATTGAGGTTGCTTTACTGGGGCAAGATTACTTAGAAATATTTAAAGCTGCACAGCAGTTTTCAGCAGATCTTGAAAAAGCCGTGCCAGAGGTTGCGCCAGTAAGAGTATCGTATCAGCCATCGCAGCCGCAATTGCGTGTTAATATCGACAGACGACGTGCAGAAGAGCTTGGAGTATCGTTAAGTGATATTGCCATTACCTTAAGAGCTGCTATTAATGGCGACGATATAGCTGATTTAAACATTGGCGATCAATCAATACCTATTATGTTACAGGCTCAAAATCAAACCATTAACGACCCAAGTGATTTAGCAAATTTATATGTAAGCGCCCGCGATAACCAATTAGTACCGCTCAGTAGTGTTGCCAATATTACAGAGGAAGGCGTTGCTGCAGAACTTGAGCGCCATGCTCAGCGACGTGCGATAGAGCTAAGCATGGAATTACCTGAAGGTTTAACCATTGCTACGCTGGTTGAGCAAATAAAACAAGTGTCTGAGCAATCATTACCAGCAGGTATTACCCTAGCGTTTAAAGGGGAAGCTCTGACATTTGAAGAGACCTCAAACGAAGTATTAATGACCTATGTATTGGCATTTTTAATTGTGTTTTTAGTATTGGCGGCGCAATTTGAAAATGTTAACAGCGCCATTGTGGTGATGATTACTGTGCCATTTGGTATTACATCCGCTATTTTAGCACTGTATTTAACCGGCACATCACTCAATATTTATTCGCAAATTGGTCTGGTAATGCTTATTGGTTTAATCGCTAAAAACGCAATTTTATTGGTCGAGTTTGCTGATCAATTAAGAGATAACGGGCTTAGTGTTCGAAAAGCGGTTGAACAAGCTGCACTGGTACGCCTACGACCCATTACCATGACCTTAATCTCTACTTTATTGGGCGCGTTACCGTTGATTATGTCAACGGGTGCCGGCGCTGAGGCGCGTAACGCGATTGGCTGGGTGGTGTTTGGTGGCTTAGCCTTAGCAGTATTGTTTACCCTTTATTTAACACCCGTGATCTATTTAGGACTTGCACGTTTTACAAGCCCTCGTGGTGATGAATCAAAACAATTAGCGCAGGAGTTAGAGCAAGTAGATAATTAATCGTTAACTATTTACTTAAATTGGCTATTTTTCTTTGAAAAAATAGCCAATTAGGCTCACAATTCAACTAGATTCACGCCACAAGGATTCCCTATGCAGGCCGAGCAAGTTGAAATAGCCCAATTTTTAGTTGAACATCCCCCATTTGATACGCTTCCTACTGAGGCATTAAACGAATTAGCAATGCAAATCGAGGTTGCGTACTTTCGTGCCGAAACTGATATCCTACATTTAGGGCAAGATATTAGTGACCTGTATATTATTCGTAGTGGTTCAGTTGAGATCTCGCGCCGTAATGGCGAACTCTATAACCGTTTAGCTACAGGCGGTATTTTTGGCCAAATGGGTTTATTGATGAACCGCAAAGTGCGGTTTCCGGCTCGTGCGCTTGAAGATACCTTAACGTATTGTATTAACGTTAATACCTTTAACGAATACTGCGATAAATACGAAACCTTTGCCGATTTTTTCGAAGTAGATGGCAATGTACGTTTGCATCAAGCCATAGTAGAGCAGGCTGACAGCAATGACTTAACCACCGCCAAAGTTAAATCATTACTACATCGCGATGTTGTCACAGTTACTACGCAAACCCCCATACAAGACGTCGCGTTTTTAATGACACAAGAGTCGGTCTCTTCAGTACTTGTCACTGACATAGAAAAACAAATAAGCGACGATCCAGAAGAGGATGACGGTCAAGTCGTCGGGATCATCACAGATAGAGATATCCGTACCAAAGTTGTTGCCCAAGGACTTACGTTTGATACGCCGGCGCAAGAGGTTATGACCTCAGGTTTAGTACTACTTGATAGCAACGCCTATGTGTTTGAAGCCGTTTTAGCCATGCTCAGAGATAACTTGCATCACTTGCCTGTGGTACATAAAAAACGCCCAATAGGGGTGATATCGCTGTCTGATATTTTACGTTATGAGTCACAAAGTAGCTTATTGTTAGTACGCGGTATTTTAGCGCAGCAATCAGTGGAAGATTTAGTTCATTATGCCCGCCAACTGCCAAATGTGTTTGTGCGTATGGTAAACGAAGATGCTAATTCGCATATGATAGGAACGGCCATGGCAGTAATAGGGCGTACCTTTAAACAACGCTTATTAGCGCTAGCTGAAGAAAAGTTTGGCGAGCCGCCCATTCCTTATTGTTTTATTGCGCTGGGCTCAATGGCACGTGACGAGCAGTTAATTGTAACCGATCAAGACAATGCACTTATTTTAGATAATAGCTTCGATGAGGCATTGCACGATGAGTATTTTCAAAACCTATCAGACTTTGTGTGTGATGGTCTTGCTCAATGTGGTTACACCTATTGTGACGGTGAAATTATGGCGTCATTTAAAAAATGGCGCATGACCCGTACCCAATGGAAAGAAAAATTTGCTAGCTGGATGGCCGAGCCCAAACCGCAAGCACTGCTTAATAGCTCGATATTTTTTGACTTAGATGGTGTGTGGGGTAAGTTAAAGTGGGCCGATGAACTTAAAACGCTGGTGGCCAAAGAAAGCAAAATTAATAAACGCTTTTTAGCTAACCTTGCAGCTAATGCCCGCAACAGAACGCCGCCATTAGGCTTTTTTAATGGTTTTGTTCTTGAACATAACGGCCAACATAAACGGTCAATGAACTTAAAACGCCGTGGTACAGCGCCACTATCTGATGTGGTTCGCGTTCATGCATTAGCGGTTGGCTCACGAAAACAAAATTCGTTTGAGCGCTTAGAAGATATTATTGAGGCTAAATTATTGCCTAAAGGCAAAGCGCAAGATTTACGTGATGCATTTGAATATATTGCCACTGTGCGGATTCGTCATCAGGCATGGCAAATAGAGCAGGGAGAAGCGCCAGATAACGATTTAGACCCGCATTTACTCTCGCCGTTTGAACAAAGCAATTTAAAAGAAGCCTTTGCGATTTTAGAAAAAGCGCAAAGCTTTTTAAAATTTAGTTATTCTGCTCATTCAGGGGTGAAATAAGTGATGGCTAAATCACCGTTAGATTGGCCCCGTCGTTACGAGCAGCTTTTACAAGGTGCGCAAAATCCGCTACTTAAAGACTTTTATAAGCAGGCATTTACCAATCAGACTGCTCCACTTAAAGACGTACCTTTTGTGGCGCTAGATTTTGAAACAACAGGCCTGGACGCTAATACCGATGATATCGTTAGTGTTGGGTTAGTGCCTTTTAATGTTAATCGTATTTACTGTAAAAAGAGCCGTCATTGGGTAGTACAACCACGACGAGATTTGAGTGAAGAGTCGATTGTTATCCATGGTATTACCCACTCAGAAGTGGATGAAGCCCCCGACCTCAATCGAATTTTAGCCCCACTTCTTGATGCACTTAAAGGGAAAGTGGTGGTGGTGCATTATGCCGCCATTGAGCGCCACTTTTTTTATAATGCGCTGCTAACACGTATAAAAGAAGGGATTGAATTTGCTCTAGTCGACACTATGGAAATTGAAAGGCGAGCGCTTAGAGCGCGTCAAGGGCTACTAGGTAGGCTATTTAATACAAAACTAGGTTCATTACGGTTAAGTGATACAAGGGAGCGTTATTCTTTGCCATTGTATCAAAACCATAATGCACTGACTGACGCTTTAGCCACCGCAGAATTACTGCAAGCTCAGCTGAGTTATCATTATCGGTTAGATACGCCACTAAGTGAAATTTGGCTTTAGCGAAACGTTATAAAAATATTATAGGAAAAATAGAGTAAAAAAAACGCCGCAATTAGCGGCGTTTTTTAATGTAGGGTGTTATTTAACTGGGCGAGGCTCAGTTCGTAAACCTAAAATTAAGCTTACACACATTAATAGTAAAACAATGGTAAACGGTAGACCGGTTGAAATAGCCCCCGCTTGTAGTGCTTCAATCGCTTGAGTACCACCAATCCAAAGTAATGCAGCAGCAATAGCACCCTCAACAGTAGCCCAAAAGATACGCTGTGGTACTGGCGCATCAATCTTACCACCTGCTGTGATTGAATCAATTACAAGTGATCCTGAATCAGAAGAGGTAATAAAGAATACCAGTACTAATACAATAGCAATGAATGAAAGTACACTTGCCATTGGCATTTCATCAAGCATTTGGAACATCGCCATAGGGACACTTGTTAAACCGTCAGTCCCTAGAGCACCAATACCATTAACTACTTGGTCAATTGCAATACCACCATAGATAGACATCCATAGGATAGTGACTGCTGTCGGAATAAGTAATACAGCGGTTAAAAATTCACGAATTGTACGACCACGCGAAACACGCGCAATAAACATACCTACAAACGGTGACCATGATATCCACCAAGCCCAATAAAACACTGTCCAACCGTGCATCCATGTTTCATCTTCACGGCCATGCGGGTTACTTAATGGAATAATATTTTCTACATAGCCCATTACTGTATTAGGGATATTGCCCATAGAGACCGCAAAGCCAACTAAACATACAAAGATTAATAATACTAAAGCAATGAGCATATTTACGTTACTAAGTAATTTAACACCGCCATCAATACCTCTAATAACAGAGACGATTGCTAATAAAGTAACACCTGTAATAACTAGAATTTGTGAACCTACACCACCTTCAAAACCAAATACATGGTTAATACCGGCAGAAGCTTGTTGTGCACCTAATCCAAGTGACGTTGCCAAACCAAATAAGGTAGCTAATACAGCTAAAATATCAATTATGTGACCAGGCCATCCCCACGCTTTATCACCTAAAATAGGGTAAAAAATTGAACGTATAGAAAGCGGTAAGCCTTTATTATAAGTAAAAAACGCTAATGAAAGTGCAACCACAGCATAAATTGCCCAAGGGTGAAGGCCCCAATGGAACATAGTTGCACCCATCGCCATTTTAGCGGCTTCTGGGGTGTTGGCTGCTACATTGAGCGGTGTTTCATACCAACCGGTGTAGTATGCAACCGGTTCAGCAACCCCCCAAAACATTAAGCCAATCCCCATGCCTGCAGCAAATAACATTGCCAGCCAAGAAATACGAGAATGCGATGGTTTAGCATCGTCACCGCCTAAGCGGATATTGCCATAAGGCGAAAAAATTAAAACTAAACAAAAAATAACAAAGAAGTTGGCAGCCCACATAAATAGGCCATCAAAATTATTAATAATATCGTTTTTAACACCATTTAGCGTTGTTTTAGCTACTTCGGCATCTGACACTAGTACGGCGATTAAAAAAAGTGCTATTAACCCTGCACTGATCCCGAATACAGGGTTATGTATATCAAACCCCCACTTTTGTACGTTGTCTTGACCTACGGTGTAGTCTGTATTGTCAATACTGTACTTGTCATGATTCTCGCTCATGCAATACCTCATTGGTTAATGAAACAGGCTGGCTAAATGCCAGTTTTTTATAGTTCACTGTATTCGTCTTATTAGATTTATAGCTAAAGCTAATAACACGAATAGTTAGAAGACTAACTAATTTAATTGCCCATCATACCTTTACTAATAGGGGAGTTAAATATCAAATGCGAAAGAATTAACACTTTGGCAAAACTTTAAGCTGTTTTTGTTTGTTTAATGTACAAGGTTGCTAACTTATCTTGTATCAGTAAACCTGATAGTCATTTTATTTTATAGTCGTAAACAGCTATGAATGCAAAAGCTAAGTTAATGAATATTCTGCCTAATAGGATATTTTAAATAAATTAACAACCTTCTTGGGTACGTAAAAAGTCTAGTCTGAGTTTTAAAAATCAAGATTAATTTTTAAATACTTTTTAATTACGTTTTTATGGTTGAAGAATATCAGCGAAGGGAAGCTTGAATTAGATTTTATAAAAAGTGACTAAATTATTTTGTTGTTTAAACTAATTTAGTTAAAGGCTTATCTGACATTTTAGTTTTAATTTACAAAGCGGGGGAAGAGCGCTGCAGTTTTTAACCTGCAGCGTAGGTAGAGTGATAACTATTTTTTATATGCTTCATTGTGAACGCCTGCGGCGCGCCCTGATGGATCCGCATTGTTTTGAAATGATGCATCCCACGCCAATGCTTCGGGAGTTGAACACGCTACTGATTTACCATGCGGTACACAGTTAGCAGAGGCATCGCCCGGGAAGTGCGATTCAAAAATACGGCGGTAAAAATACGCTTCTTTTGAATCTGGCGTATTAATTGGGTATTTAAATTTAGCATTCGCTAGTTCTTGATCTGTTACTTGTTCATTTACAAATTCTTTTAAGGTGTCTATCCAGCTGTAGCCAACGCCATCAGAGAATTGTTCTTTTTGACGCCATAACACTTCATCTGGAAGGTAGCCGTCGAACCCTGCACGCAAAATATGTTTTTCAATTTTGCCGTCGTTACACATTTTAGCTTCTGGGTTGATGCGCATGGCCACATCAACAAACTCTTTATCTAAAAATGGCACGCGTGCTTCAACACCCCAAGCAGCCATTGATTTATTAGCGCGCAAACAATCAAACATATGCAGTTTTGATACTTTGCGGTTTAGCTCTTCATGAAACTCTTGGGCATTGGGTGCTTTATGGAAATATAAATAACCACCAAATAATTCATCAGCGCCTTCACCAGAAAGCACCATTTTAATGCCCATAGCTTTAATTTGCCGTGCCATTAAATACATTGGAGTTGATGCGCGAATAGTAGTGACATCATAGGTTTCAATGTGATAAATCACTTCTTTAAGGGCATCAATGCCTTGTTGAATAGTAAAAATAATAGGGTGGTGAATAGTGCCTATCATATCAGCCACTTTTTGCGCTGCTGCTAAATCGGGTGAACCTTCCAAACCCACTGAAAACGAATGCAGTTTAGGCCACCAAGCGTCACTTTCATCGTTGTCTTCAATTCGTTTTGCGGCAAACCGTTGAGTAATGGCTGAAATAACCGATGAATCTAATCCGCCTGATAGTAATACACCGTAGGGTACGTCACACATTAGTTGGCGTTTTACCGCGGCTTCTAGTGCATCTTTTACATCTTCTGCTTTGGCGTCGTTGTTTTTAACTGCGTCATAGCTTTGCCAATCACGTTGGTAGTATGGTGTTAATTTACCGTCTTTGCTGTAAAGGTAATGCCCAGGCGGGAACTCCTCAATATGTTTAC
Organism: Pseudoalteromonas sp. NH0006-26; assembly: GCF_057552415.1. The sequence continues at coordinate 76,561 of NZ_BAAJMJ010000011.1, read as the reverse complement.
AAATAGGCGAGAGCGCTTTTAGCTCTGATGCTACATAAAAATTGCCATGCTCATCGTGGCCTGTATACAGTGGAATAATACCAATATGATCGCGACCAATAAGGTAAGCGTCTTGCTCTTCATCATATAAACAAAAGGCAAAAATACCATTTAAATCATCTAAAAAGGCGGGCCCTTTTTGCTTATACAGGGCTAAAATAACTTCACAATCTGACTGGGTTTGAAAATCGAAATCGACCTCTAAACTCGCGGCAAGCTCTTTGTGATTATAAATTTCGCCATTTACCGCTAAAATATGCGTTTTTTCAGGGTTGTATAGTGGTTGTGCACCACTTGATACGCCTACTATTGCTAAGCGCTCATGCACTAAAATTGCTTTGTCTGATGAATACACCCCTGACCAATCAGGCCCGCGGTGGCGCAGCAATTTAGACATTTCGATTGCCTGAGTGCGTAACTGGCTGGGATCCGATTTAATATCGAGTACGCCGAATATTGAACACATAATTTTTCCTCATTCCTATTAAGTGCCTACGATAGCGAGTTTGCTAAAGACTAACCTTGTTTTATCAGAAATAAATACCTAAGTCACACGGCTTTTTTAAAATAATAAGAATAATTTATGCACCAAATAAGCTGGCGTTGCACCAATATGGTGATATTGACAAGGAGATCAAAACTCACTGTGCAAATTTTAATATACAATTACGCTGAAGCTACATTAAATTGCAACAATTAGTTTGCCTTGCACCAAGGAGGTGCAAAGCGAAAAGTAAATAAATAGTGGTTGAGTTACTCAGTGAGTTTTAGTGCACCATTAATTAATTCCAGTACTGGCTTAAACTGAGTTTAAGTTGTGCTAAGTGAGCGTCGAGTTTTTCCTTTGCAGCATTTGCTTGCTCAAGTGATACAAACTCAAAAGTGATTGGGTCGGCGGTTCTAAATTGTGCAAACTGATGTAAGTCGGCTTCTATTACATGCGCGATTAAAGGATACCCCCCTGTGGTTTGCCCGTCATTTAATAATACAATAGGGTTGCCATCGGGTGGAAGCTGAATGCTCCCAGGTGCGACTGCCACAGAGGGCAGTGAAAGCGAGTGTTGCATAACAGCCGTATTTTTATGATCTAGGCGTACGCCCATACGATTACTATTTGGATTAATAGTAAATGAGCTATCACAAAATGCATTGATACACTCGGGTGTTAATAACTCATGATGAGGGCCAACATGTAAACGGATGATGCTTCGTTTTGGCGGGGTAAGGGCACCCTTATTACATAACCAAGGTTTAGTATAAGAGTTAATAGCTATCATATCGCCACTTTGCAGTGCACGGCCATCAAAGCCACCAATAGCTGCCCCCAAATCGGTTGACTTAGAACCCATAACCTCTTGGCATTCAATGCCACCTTTTACCGCGATGTAAGCACGGGAGCCACCACGGCCAGTTGCAAATTTAAGTGTTTGCATTGCTTTTATTGGGTAACTCCAGCCTGGATAAAGTGGGTGTCCATCAAGGATTGCTTTGAGGTCGGCTCCATGAAGGGCAATAACCGTATCACACTGAAATTGCAGTTCGCATAAACCCACGGTTAATTCCAGCACGGCAGCGTTGTCGGTGTTATTTAATAAACGGTTCGCAATAATGTGTGCATAAGTATCAAGGCTGCCTGAGCGGCTTACCCCTAAATGTCGAAAACCCACACGGCCTAAATCTTGGATTGTTAGTTGAATACCGCTCTTGATGACTTTAATCATGGTTTACTCCTTTGACAGGCACAAACTCAATGGTGTCGCCGGGCTCAAATAAGCAAGGGTTAGCGGCTTTAGAATCAAATAAGCAGGCATCAGTGTGAGCAATGATATGCCAACCACCCGGTGAATCTTCAGGGTAAATACCCGTTTGGTCTGCGCCAATGGCAATTGCGCCTTTTGGAACACTCACTCGGGGATTATCACGTCTTGGAGTAAATAACTGTGAGTTGAGTCCGTGTAAATAAGGAAAACCGGGCACAAAACCTAAAAATAGAACGTGATATAGCTCTTTACTATGTAAGTTGATCACTTCATCTATGCTGAGTTGATGATAGTCAGCCACGTAATCTAAATCTTCACCTTGGTAATAGGTATTAATTTGATGGTGCTGGCTTTCAAACGGGTAATCATCTACTTCCTCCCATAACTTAGCTAAGCTGTTGTGCCATTTATGGAGCATTTCTGAAGACTTTAAATACAAAGTTAACGAGTTCATAGCCGGTACCAAATCAATAAACTCATTACTATTTTTACAGTGCTGGGCTAGCGCCCAAAGCTTTTTTTGCGTCGCAAGTATGTGTTGTTCGCTATAGTGAGAAACATCAAAAAGCAGGCTAGAGTTCGTTAAAATTTTTATACTAGGAATCATGCTCATATAGTTAACTCATTAATATTAATTACATTTAAGCTATCACAGTCGCTGTGCTATTACGATAATAATAGACAAGCTCAGATCGAATACACTCCCTTTTTCGTAAAGTTTTGTTGTGTGAAATTTATTTTTGAGTTTACAGGTCTGCTTAAGGGTCTGTTGACCTTTGCGGATTAAATCGCTCCTAGGCAGAACCCTTCGGGCAGCGCCTGTTTGGCATTGATGCTGCGTTATCGCCTATTTATGGGGAATAACCACACCACATAGACTCTGCCTTGCCTAAATACCAAACAGACTGCTGCAAATTTAACCTTGGAAGGTCAACAGACCCTAAAGTAACTAAAACTAAGAGGTAATCGTATGTTTAAGGGGTTAATATTACCGGGATTTGCCATTGTGGGCTTGCTTAGTGCGATGAGCGCAATCTCGTCAGATGAAGTAGCTAAACCCAGTGATTTAAATGCAACCATGCATGTAGAAAAGCTAGTGCTTGGCTCAGGTTGCTTTTGGGGGGCAGAAAAACGCTATGAAGCACTTAATGGGGTACTCGATGCAGAGTCGGGTTATGCCGATGGGCATGGGTTTAAACCAACCTACAGAAATATAACTAAGTTATCGCGCCGCTTTGATGAAGATAATTACGCCGAAGTGGTGCAGGTTACATTTAATAGCAATATTATTTCAGCAAAAGAGCTGCTGCAAAATTATTACGAGAGCCACGATCCAACGCAAAAAAATCGTCAGGGTAATGATGTAGGCACGCAATATCGCTCTATTATTTTAACTACAAGCGATGAGCAAGCGAGTATCGCAAAGGCAGTGACGAGTGAGTATCAGCAATTACTAGGTAAAGCCGATTATGGAAAAATAGTGACTCAAATAAAGCCACTTGAGCGTTTTTATTCGGCTGAAGAGTATCATCAAAATTACCTAGAAAAAAATCCTAACGGCTATTGCCCAGATCATTCAACCGGCGTTGTTTTCAGTCAAGATGAAAAGCAGCAGCTTGATAACACCGCATTGTTGACTGGCAAACAAATTGTTATTTTAGACTCTCGCGATTACTGCCCTTACTGTGAAAAATTTAAAGCGGCGGTAGCCAATGACTACAAAGGCACAATACCAATGACATTTCGCCATGCTGATCAGCTTAATGGCTTAACCATCAAATCGGCTACTTGGGCTACACCCACCATCTTATTTTTAGAAGATGGAGTAGAAGTGTATTCTCGCCAAGGTTACATGGATGCCGAGCTGTTTTATAAAGCGCTAGGTGCATTTAAACTCGGTGACAGTGAAGCTTATAAAGTAGCGTTTAACGCTAAAACCGACAGCCCATATTGTAAAGAGTACACTATTTTTAAAAACACCCCCGATGGTATTTTTATTGATAAATTAAGCGGTGAGCCATTATTTGATACCCGCGACAGATTTAATTCGGGTACTGGCTGGTTGTCATTTACACACCCTGTAAAAGACAGCGTAACGCAACATGAAGATAACAGTTGGGGAATGCAACGTATTGAGCTTAAGTCTAAAAGTACTGGTATTCATTTAGGTCATTTATTTCCAGGGGAAGGGCCAAAAGGTCAAGATAGGTATTGTATTAATGCCACGGTGTTAGAATTTGTCGCTCGTGATGAAATAAACAGATCAGATGATATTTAAGCTAATTAGTAAATAGGCAAATTTAAAGTAAAAAAAAGCAGCGAGACTTAAATAAGGTCGCTGCATTTCAATTGACAACATCTTCACACACAATAAAGATTCGGGGGGGTTGTATTAGTAAAAACTAATGCTGAATTATTGGTGCTGATTTGAATGTAAATAAAAACAACTCAAGCTCAGTCACCACCGGACTTGAGTTGCTTTTTACACTGACAACATCTTCACACACAATAAAGATTCTTACATTTATTGGCGGGTGTAAGCGTAAAATAAAAACAACCCAAGCTAAGTCACCACCGAACTTGAGCTGTTTTTTACACTGACAACATCTTCACACACAATAAAGATTCTTTTTTACTAGCTCGTTGTTACAAACTAATTAAATTTGGTTTCAGTAACGCGTTTTATTATATTCAGGTCGTTGCTGATTTGTTGAGTTAACTTTAGAGCTTTTACTCAATTCCGACAAGCGATAAAAACAAAACTAATAAGTGAAAAAAACTAACCTATAAATTAAATCTGTAAAAATCACCACAAGCTTTTGATAATATTGTATATATTCTGGTTTTTAGATTGGGGGGAAGGAGAGGGATATTTTAAAAAGCGGGTAAATAATTAAACGCCCATAAAAGAGCGTTCAATAAGTAGTCACTTGGTTTGTCTGAAAGTGTTAATTACCCATTTGGCAAACAAATCTAGCGGGTGGTTAGCCGTACTAGAGCCGTGTTGCACCAAGTAGTATTTATCTTTGGTGGTAAGGGGTTGTTCAAATAGTTTATAAAGCCATTGTTCATCAAGCCAGCTTTGGCTAATTGGCAGAGGAATAAGTGCAATGCCCATTCCTTGCTGCGCTGCTCTTGCTACACCAAACATACTGTCTATTTGAATAATTTGCGTTGGTGAAAAGTCATCAATTCCAACTTTTTCTGCCCACTGATGCCAAGCCCAAGGCCGCGCTTTATGCACAATAAGGGGTACTTGGTTAAGTGCCTGGCAATGATCGTTTTGCCATTGTTCAAGCAGCTTTTTATTACACGCTGGAATGTATTCTAAATTAAAAAGCTCGGTAGCCAGTCCATCAAGTGGTTTACTTGAAGATAAAATTATTGATAAATCACTCTGGCGGGTCAGCTCTTTGCGCGTTTTGAGGGTATCCATGTGTAAATTAATATTAGGATGCTCGCTGGTCCATTCACTAAGCTTAGGCATCAACAATTCACTGGCAAAAAACTCGGGTAACGTGATGGTCAAGTTTACATTTTGTTGTAACTGACTAAATTCGGTAATGGTGCTCTCTAGCATATTTATAATCGGATAAATTGCTTCAAAAAAGTTCTTCCCTGCAGGCGTTAAACTAATAGAGCGAGTTTGTCTTTGAAATAAATCAATGCCTAGCTGCTCTTCTAGCTGCTTAATTTGATGGCTCACCGCCGAGGGCGTTAAGTACAGCTCTTTAGCAGCATGTTTAAAACTTAAGCTTTTTGCGGCAAAACAAAAAGAGCGAAGGCCGCGAATAGGTGTTTGCATGGTATCCAATATAAAGTTATTTCAATCGCCTAGTATTAGGCAATAATTAAACCAAAAATAAAAACTAACTATATCAGCAATTTATTTATTTTATTAGGTCGAATTCACCTAAGTGGTGCGTTAAATTGTCACTATAGTGCAAAAACTAAAATATAGACAAAAAAAATCCCTCTTACGAGGGATTTTGGGTAACTCAGCGCCATTGGCACTGGGAATGAGGTCGGTACAGAGTGAAATTATGAGTGGTTTAAAACACCATCTCAGGAATATCACCATTAACAAGCAATTTACCTGCCGTTTTGCTAATAATTTCATCAACTGATACGCCTGGTGCGCGTTCTAGTAAATGAAATGCGCCGTCTTTTACTTCTAGAACGGCTAAATCAGTAACTATTTTTTTAACACAGTTAACGCCCGTTAGCGGTAACGTACAGCTTTCTAATAACTTAGAGTCGCCGTGTTTACTGGCATGAGTCATGGTAACAATAATGTTTTTTGCACCTGCGACTAAATCCATCGCTCCGCCCATGCCTTTAATTAATTTTTTAGGGATCATCCATGAGGCTATAGAACCGTTTTGGTCTACCTCAAACGCGCCCAGAACGGTTAAGTCTACATGACCACCCCGTATCATGGCAAAACTATCTGCACTATTAAATATAGCTGCACCGGTAGCTGCCGTCACGGTTTCTTTACCCGCGTTGATCATATCCGCATCAACGGTGGCTTTAGTAGGGTATTCGCCCATGCCTAAAAGACCATTTTCGGACTGTAGCATAACTTCTATGCCATCGGGTACATAGTTTGCGACGAGTGTCGGAATACCAATGCCCAAATTAACATAAAACCCATCTTGTAGCTCTTGTGCTACGCGCATTGCGACTTGTTCACGTGATAATGCCATTGTTAGTGCTCCTGCTTAATCTCGTGTGGTAACACGTTCAATGCGTTTTTCAAAGTTACCTTTTATAACGCGGTTTACAAAAATTCCTGGCGTATGTATTTGGCTCGGCTCAAGTTCGCCTGGCTCAACAATTTCCTCTACTTCTGCAACGGTAATTTTACCCGCCGTAGCCGCCATTGGGTTGAAGTTCATGGCTGTATGACGAAATACTAAGTTGCCGTAGCGATCCGCTTTCCATGCTTTTACAATAGCGAATTCACCGGTAATTGACTCTTCTAAAATATAAGGGCGACCATTAAACTCTTTTACTTCTTTACCCTCAGCAACCGGTGTGCCGTAACCTGTGGCTGTGTAAAAAGCAGGTATTCCTGCACCACCAGCACGCATTTTTTCAGCAAGAGTACCTTGTGGCGTAAGTTCTACATCAATCTCGCCACTTAGTAGTTGCTGTTCAAACAAGGCATTTTCGCCAACGTATGATGCGACTACTTTTTTAATTTGCTTGTCGTGCAGTAACAGCCCTAAACCAAAGTCATCAACACCACAGTTATTGGAAACAACGGTTAATTCTTTAGTTTGCATTTTTTTAATTTGGGCAATTAGACCCTCAGGGATACCACATAAGCCAAAACCACCGGCTATTATTGTATCGCCGTCTTTTAAACCTTCCATTGCAGCTTCATAACTAGAAACTACTTTATCAAAACCGGCCATGAGTCACTCCTCATTCTGTGCTATTTAATTATTGTGCGTGTAATGCTGCAGAAACCTTGCTAGCAGGTTGTTTGTTCAGTGCACTCGTAATTTGCCAACCTGCCTCAGCAAGCCTTTGTAAATCAATTCCATGCTCAATGCCAAGTCCTTGCAGTAAGTATACAACATCTTCGGTGGCAACATTTCCTGACGCGCCTTTGGCATATGGGCAGCCACCAAGGCCGGCAACAGCACTGTCAACCGTTGCTATACCAAGGTTTAGAGCAGCGTAAATATTTGTGAGCGCTTGCCCGTATGTGTCGTGAAAATGTACAGCAAGTTTAGATTTATCAATATGTTTAAGTAGCAATGTAAGTAGCTCTATTACTTTAGCGGGTGTGCCAACACCTATGGTGTCACCTAGGCTAATTTCATAACAGCCCATTTTTAAGAGTTTAGCAGCAACAGCCAGTACAGTATGAGGGTCAACATCTCCCTCATACGGGCAACCTAACACACAACTTACATAACCGCGTACGCGAATGTTATGCGCCTTTGCAAAAGCCATAACTTCACTAAAACGCGCCAAACTTTGCTCAATAGAGCAATTAATATTTTTTTGGCAAAATGCTTCGCTCGCTGCGGTAAATATTGCAAATTCTTTAATACCTACAGCATCTGCTGCCTCTGCCCCTTTTAAATTAGGGGTAAGGGCACTGAGATTAACCTCAGGTAAATTAAGTGCGCTTATTACTTCACTAGAGTCTGCCATTTGTGGCACCCATTTAGGTGAGACAAACGCACCAGCTTCTATGTCTTTTATGCCTGCAGCGGCGAGTGCGTTAATAAGCGTTATTTTATCAGCAGTTTCTACAGCGGCTTCATTTTGAAGTCCATCTCTGGCGCCCACTTCAACAATGCGCACTGCTTTAGGTAGTAATGAACTCATATTAAGCGGGTTCCTCTGCAGTTGTGTCTTCAACTATGGCTAGTAAAGCGCCATGGCTTACCAGTTCACCCTCAGCAAAACAGTAACTTTTTAATACGCCATCATGTGGGGCATTAAGTGTGTATTCCATTTTCATTGCTTCAATTATAACCACTGCATCGCCTTTAGTAATGGTGCTTCCCACCTCTAACAAGTGTTTAACTACAGTACCATTAAGTGGCGCAGCAAGGGGTAATGCCTCATTTTCATGTGAGCTTATGAAATGTTTATCAACACATTCAAACTTAGTTTGCAGTGCTTGGTTCATTACAGTAATGGCATTATCAACGTGGCTAACATGCGCAGTGTGCTTGGCACCATTAATCGATACGTTGCAGTAGCCATTAGTTAACTCACCTTGCACTTCAAAGGTGTTGTCATTAATGGTCATGCTATAGCCCTGCGCGGTTTTTATTGCGTTTAAGGGGGTATCGCTAAATGGAATGTTAACTTGTTGCGGCGCATTTAAACTAAAGCCATGTAATTGTTGCCATGGATTTGCACTACGTGTATTACTACCAAGTGATGCTAAATACGCAAAACCTGCAATTAAGCGGCTAGTTTGTAATAAAGACGGGTCAATAGTAACTAATGCTTCACCTTGCTCTGCAATAAAGTGGGTGCTTGGAGCACCTTGTTTAAAGCGTGGATGAATCGCTAAATTGTATAAAAAGCTGATATTAGTGCTAAATCCGGCTAAATGAAATTGTGTTAATGCTTGTTGTAAACGCGAAAGTGCTTGGTCTCGGTTATCATCATGAACAATAAGTTTGGCAATCATTGGATCGTAATACGGGCTTATTTCATCACCTTGGGCAATACCAGTATCAATACGTACATATTCACTGTTAGCGGGCGTATATAGTGCCTCAATAGTGCCAGAACACGGAATAAAGTCATTACTTGGATCTTCAGCGTAAATACGTGCTTCAAAGCTGTGGCCTTGTAGCTGAATATCTGCTTGCGCTAAAGGTAACGCTAAACCACTGGCTACATTAATTTGCCAATTAACTAAATCAACGCCGGTGACCATTTCACTCACTGGGTGCTCTACTTGCAAGCGAGTATTCATTTCCATGAAAAAGAACTCATCACCACAGAGTAAAAATTCCACAGTGCCAGCGCCTCGGTAGTCAATTGCTAGGGCACATCTTACAGCGGCTTCGCCCATTTCTTTTCGCAATGAGTCTGATAAACCGGGGGCAGGCGCTTCTTCAATCACTTTTTGATGCCGACGCTGCAATGAACAATCACGATCACCTAAATACACACAGTTGCCATAGTTATCAGCAAATACTTGTACTTCAACATGGCGTGGTTGGTCAACATAACGCTCAAGCAAAACCAGATCATTACCAAAACCGGCAATAGCTTCACGTTTAGCGCCTTCTAATGCGCTTATAAACTCACTGGCTTTTGAAACAATACGCATGCCTTTACCACCGCCACCAAAGGCCGCTTTGATAAGCACAGGGTAGCCAATTTTTTCAGCCTCAGCTTGTAAAAAGCTAGGGTCTTGTTTATCGCCATAATAACCTGGCACCAAAGGAACATTAGCGGCTGCCATAATTTCTTTTGCACGGGTTTTAGAGCCCATAGCTTCTATGCTGCTTGCTGGTGGCCCAATAAAGGCAATGTTATTGGCTTCACAAACATTAGCAAATTCGCTGTTTTCAGATAAAAATCCATAACCAGGGTGAATACAATCGGCGCCACTCATTTTGGCAACGTTTAGTATTTTATCAGCAACTAGGTATGAGTCTTTACTCGGCGCTGCACCAATATGGTAGGCTTCATCAGCCATTTTTACATGTTGAGCGTTTTTATCTGCATCTGAATAAACCGCAACTGTGGTCAAGCCCATTTGCTTTGCTGTTCGCATAATACGACAAGCAATCTCTCCGCGATTAGCAATCAGAATTTTTTGTAAGTGTACTGTGTTCATAATGCGTCCTAGAGTTGCCATTGGGGAGGGCGTTTTTCAAAAAAGGCAGTTAGACCTTCTTGACCTTCGTCTGATACACGAATTTTGGCTATACGTTCTGCAGTGAGCGCAATTATTTCGTTATCGATTTCTTTGTTTGCCACATCATTAATAAGCGCTTTAGCTGCTTTAACCGCTACCGGGCCATTATCTATCAGCGTTTGTAATAGGTTATCCAGTGCACAGTCTAAATTCCCTGTAATTTGGTGAACTAGCCCCAGCTGTTTAGCCGTATGCGCATCAAATACTTCAGCCGTTAAGAAGTAACGACGAGCAGCGCGTTCACCAATAGCTTTTATTACATAAGGGCTTATCACAGCAGGAATAAGGCCGAGTTTCACTTCACTTAAGCAAAATTGGGCGTCGTCTTTACTGAGCGCGATATCACAGCAAGCAATTAAGCCCAATGCGCCACCAAATGCTGCGCCTTGTACCGCACAAATAGTAGGGTGTGGGCTTTGCGCTAAAACTTGCATTAGCTTAGCCAGCTGCATTGAATCGGCCAAATTATCGTTATAGTTGTTATCTGCCATCGATTTCATCCAGGCTAAATCGGCACCGGCTGAAAAGTGTTTACCCTCAGTTTTTAATACAAGGGCACGAATATCGAGCGTATTAGCATGTTCAATACATTGAATAAGCTCATGGATAACGTCGCTATTAAAGGCATTGCGTTTTTCTGGGCGACTTAAAACAAGTACAGCCACATTAGATTTTGTTATTTGTAGTGTTACTGACATTTTAAGCTCCCATTACATTCTAAATACGCCAAATTTTGATTCACGCTCAGGAGCATTTTTAGCTGCGCTAAGTGCAAGCCCAAGAACATTGCGTGTATCAGCAGGGTCAATAATGCCATCATCCCACAAACGGGCACTGGCATAATAAGGATGACCTTGCTGTTCGTATTGATCGATGATTGGCTTTTTAAAATCGCTAATTTGTTGCTCGCTCATGCTTTCGCCTTTGCGGGCTAAACCATCTTGTTTTACTTGCGCCATTACACCAGCGGCTTGTTCACCACCCATAACCGAAATACGGGCATTTGGCCACATCCACATCATGGTCGGTTCAAACGCGCGGCCACACATACCATAGTTACCTGCACCGTATGAGCCACCGATTAAAATAGTAAATTTGGGTACATCGGCACACGATACCGCCATTACCATTTTAGCGCCGTGTTTAGCAATGCCTTCAGACTCGTATTTTTTACCGACCATAAAGCCAGTGATGTTTTGTAAAAATACCAGTGGAATGTTGCGCTGAGCGCATAATTGAATAAAGTGTGCGCCTTTTTGCGCTGACTCACTAAATAAAATACCGTTGTTGGCCACTATGCCTACGGGATGACCATAAATGCTGGCAAAACCTGTTACCAGTGTTTCACCAAAGTAGCGTTTAAATTCATCAAACGATGAGTCATCGACAGTACGTGCAATGACCTCACGGACATCAAATGGCTTTTTAAGATCAGTACCAACAATGCCGTAAAGTTCGTTAATATCATAACGAGGGGCTTTTACTTCTTCGAGTAATGGTGAGGTAGGGCGCGAATAGTTAATTCGTTCAATACACTGGCGAGCAATCGACAAGGCATGAGCATCGTTTTCAGCGTAATGATCGGCCACACCTGATGTTTTACAGTGTACATCGGCGCCACCAAGCTCTTCTGCAGTAACTACTTCACCGGTGGCAGCTTTTACCAGCGGTGGACCTGCTAAAAAGATAGTGCCTTGCTCTTTTACAATAATACTTTCATCGGCCATAGCAGGAACATACGCACCACCTGCAGTACATAACCCCATAACCACAGCAATTTGTGGAATGCCTTTACCCGACATACGCGCTTGATTATAAAAAATACGACCAAAATGCAGTTTGTCAGGGAAAACATCGTCTTGCTCAGGTAAGTTTGCGCCACCTGAGTCAACTAAATAAATACACGGTAAATGACAACGTTCGGCGATGTCTTGAGCGCGTAAATGCTTTTTAACAGTCAGCGGGAAGTAGGTGCCGCCTTTTACTGTCGCATCATTAGCAATCACCATACATTCAACGCCTTTAACGCGACCAATACCCGCAACCACACCGGCACAAGGAATATCTTGTTCATAAACGCCAAAGGCAGCAAATTGCGATATTTCTAAAAATGGCGAGCCTTCATCTAGCAAAGTGGTAATACGGTCGCGGACAAACAATTTACCACGGCCTTCATGGCGCTCTTTTAAAGCAGCACCACCGCCTAAACGTATTGTTGCTGCTTTACTGCGTAAATCATCCACTAGCGCCGACATGTTGTTGTGATTTTGCACAAAATTTGGATCATGCGGATTAACGCTCGATTTTAAAATCGTCATAACTAATCCTTAGCGGCTTTCAGTGAATAATTCGCGACCAATTAACATACGGCGTATTTCTGAGGTGCCTGCACCAATTTCATATAATTTTGCATCACGCAGCAAGCGACCTGTTGCGTATTCATTTATATAACCATTACCGCCTAAAATTTGAATTGCGTCTAATGCCATTTTAGTTGCAAGCTCAGCAGCATATAAAATTGCGCCAGCAGCGTCTTTACGGGTGGTTTCGCCGCGATCACATGCTTTTGCTACTGTGTACACATATGAGCGAGCTGCGTTCATTTGTGTATACATATCAGCAATTTTGCCTTGTATTAACTGAAATTGACCAATAGGGCTGTCAAATTGCTTACGCTCATGGATGTAAGGCACCACAATATCCATACACGCTTGCATTATGCCAAGTGGGCCAGCCGCTAAAACAACACGCTCATAATCAAGGCCACTCATAAGTACCTTAACGCCTTCGTTTAAGTTACCTAAAATATTTTCTTCGGGTACTTCACAGTTTTCAAATACCAATTCACAGGTATTTGAGCCACGCATGCCGAGTTTGTCGAGCTTTTGTGCGGTTGAAAAACCAGGAAATGTTTTTTCTACAATAAAGGCTGTAATCCCTTTAGCGCCGGCGTTTAAATCTGTTTTTGCATAAATTACCAACGTATCAGCGTCAGGGCCATTAGTGATCCACATTTTATTACCGTTTAAAATGTATTTATCGCCTTTTTTCTCTGCTTTAAGTTTCATAGAAACAACATCAGAGCCCGCGTTAGGTTCACTCATCGCCAGTGCACCAATGTGCTCGCCGCTAATTAGTTTAGGTAAGTATTTTTCTTTTTGTGCTTGTGAACCATTACGGTTTATTTGATTAACACACAGGTTTGAATGCGCACCGTAGCTTAAACCAATAGAGGCACTTGCTCGGCTAATTTCTTCCATGGCAATAACGTGCTCTAAATAGCCTAAACCAGCACCACCAAACTCTTCATCCACGGTCATGCCAAGCACGCCCATTTCACCCATTTGCGGCCAAAGTTCATTGGGGAACGCATTATCAAGGTCAGTTTTTTCAGCTAGTGGGGCAATTTCTTGACTGGCAAAGCTGTTTACGTGACTGCGGATCATATCTGCAGTTTCGCCAAGGCCAAAGTTCATTTCTTTATATAGTGAAATAGTGCTCATGATTAATTCCTGTGTGTTGATGACGTTGTTATATTTTATTCATCTATTTTGCTAAGCGTGTCGCGACAGCGACGTTCAGCGGTGACCAGTTCCATAAGAACCACTTTAATGTCATCCATCTGTTGTGAAAGATCGGCTTTTTTCTCACTGATAAGGTCAAGCATGGTGACTAACTGTTTTGCACTTGATTTATCAGCATCATACAGTTCAAACAAACGACCTGTTTCCGCTAAGGTGAAACCTAAACGTTTACCGCGCAGTATTAGCTTAAGGCGTACCTTGTCGCGCTTTGAGTAAATACGTGTTTGACCATTGCGCTCTGGTGATATTAACCCTTGGTCTTCGTAAAAACGGATAGAGCGGGTGGTAATATCAAATTCTTTAGCCAATTCACTAATGCTAAAAGTTTGTTCGTTTTTAGCCGGCTCGTTGGCTGAATTTGCAAAGTTTGTTTGATTATCTGATTTCATTGTAATGTTTACCTCATTCGAATAACTTCAATATAAGTGAAGTTTACGTAAAGGTAAAGTGCGATCTGGTTGTTATACTTTAGACGTATAAAATAAAAGCGGAAATGCAGCAGAAGTTGAGTGTTTATAAACGTTATAAGCCAGTTAGACAGTATGTAATAAATTTTTAGCAAGCTAACTTTACAGTTTTTACACTAATTAGAAAGTTGATTTTAGATTTACGTTGGCGTAAACGTAAATTTTATGTATGCTCGTATTTATCAGATTAGTTTAAACATTAAGCTAAACATAATAAAACATGTTTGCGTTAATTGAAAATGGAGCCTTTTATGTCTTTCGAAAGCGTTGTAATTGTAGCAGCAAAACGCACCCCAATGGGTGGATTTATGGGCGCACTAAGTGATGCGCAGTCTACCGAATTAGGTGCTACGGCCATTGCAGGCGCACTTGCTCAAACGGGTTTAAGCAATGATGCAATTGATGAAGTAATTATGGGCTGCGTATTACCAGCCGGTTTAGGCCAAGCACCTGCGCGTCAAGCAATGCTTAAAGCGGGGCTTGCACTAAGCACCGGCGCTACCACTATTAATAAAGTATGTGGCTCTGGATTAAAAGCAGCGATGTTAGCGAATGACCTTATTAAAGCAGGTTCTATTGAATCAGCAATCGCTGGTGGTATGGAAAGCATGACCAATGCACCTTACTTTATTCCTAAAGCCCGTGGCGGTATGCGTATGGGACATGGCGAAATTAAAGATCACATGATGAGTGATGGCCTAGAAGACGCCTACGACAACAAAGCAATGGGATGCTTTGCTCAAGATACAGCCGATGAATATGGTATTGGTCGTGAGCAAATGGATACGTTTGCACTGGGTTCATTAAGTAAAGCAAACGCAGCCATAGACAATGGGTGGTTTGATAACGAGATTACTCCGCACACTATTAAAACGCGTAAGGGTGACATCACGGTTTCAATTGATGAGCAACCTGGCAACGCACGCCCTGAAAAAATTCCAAGCTTAAGAGCTGCATTTAAAAAAGACGGCACTATTACTGCCGCTAATTCATCGTCTATTTCAGATGGTGGTGCTGCGCTAATACTAATGAGCGAATCAAAAGCAAAATCTGAGGGTTTAACACCACTTTGTAGAATTGTTGCTCACAGCACTCACTCTCAAAAACCAAGTGAATTTACTGTAGCCCCAGTGGGCGCAATGAACAGCGTGCTTGAAAAAGCAGGGTGGACAACCGCCGATGTTGATTTATGGGAAATTAATGAAGCGTTTGCCATGGTCACCATGCTAGCTATTAACGAATTAAAGCTCGATGAAAGCAAAGTAAACGTGAATGGTGGTGCATGTGCACTAGGTCACCCAATCGGTGCTAGTGGCGCACGTATTTTAGTAACACTCATTCATGCGCTTAAAAACCGAGGCCTTAAAAAAGGCGTTGCGTCTTTGTGTATAGGTGGCGGTGAAGCCGTTGCTATGGCAGTCGAAGCACTTTAACTGATAACAAAGCCGCAGCAACTATAACAATCACAGCGCTGCGGCAATTAAATTGAGTCAATAGGATTTATTATGCACCAAGTACCTTTACTAATTAACGGCGAGTTCGTTCAGTCAACGTCAAATGAATTAATTGATGTTGTAAACCCAGCTAATCAAGAAGTACTCGCGCAAGTGCCATGTGCAACAGACGCAGAGATGGATGCGGCGATTGCATCAGCAAGCGAAACATTTAAAACATGGAAAGATGTGCCTATTACTGAGCGTGCGCGCATTATGATGAAATACGCGGCGCTCTTAAAAGAAAACCATGATGAACTAGCCACTATTATTTGTCATGAGCTAGGCAAAACGTTTGAAGATGCAAAAGGTGATGTGTGGCGTGGTATTGAGGTAGTTGAACAAGCTGCAAATGCGCCGTCGTTAATGATGGGTGAAACCATGGAAAACGTAGCGCGCAAAATCGATACGTATTCTTACATGCAACCACTGGGTGTGTGTGCAGGTATTACGCCATTTAACTTTCCGGCAATGATCCCATTGTGGATGTTCCCACTGGCAATTGTGTGTGGTAACACCTTTATTTTAAAACCGTCTGAGCAAGATCCACTTACTCCTATGCGCTTAGCTGAGCTATTTATTGAAGCCGGTGCACCAAAGGGCGTGTTACAAGTTGTGCACGGTACTAAACCACAAGTAGACCGCTTACTAGAAGATAAAGCCGTTCGTGCTATCTCATTTGTGGGTTCATGTGGTGTAGGTGCATACATTTACTCTAAAGGCACACAAAACTTAAAACGTGTTCAAGCGTGTGTTGGCGCTAAAAACCACATGGTAATTATGCCTGATGCGAGTAAATCGCATGTTGTTAATAACCTTGTGGGTGCCTCTGTAGGTGCGGCAGGTCAGCGCTGTATGGGTATCTCTGTGGCGGTATTTGTTGGTCAAGCAAAAGACTGGGTTGATGAAATTAAAGCAGGCTTTGAAGGTGTACGCCCAGGTGTTTGGGATGATGCTGATGCCGCTTATGGCCCACAAACATCGCCTGCTGCAAAAGCACGTATTTTATCACTAATTGCCGATGGTAAAGCACAAGGCGCTACCTGCTTAATTGATGGCTCTGATTTTAGCGTTGAAGGTTACGAGCAAGGTAACTGGGTAGGTCCTACGTTATTTACTGATGTAACCAAAGATATGAACTTGTACAAAGAAGAGATTTTTGGCCCAGTATTGGCGTGTATGTTTGTCGATACCCTTGAAGAAGCTATTGCGCTTATTAACGAAAGCCCTTACGGCAATGGTACCTCACTATTTACCTCAAGTGGTGCGGTTGCACGTAAATTCCAACACGAAATTGAAGTGGGTCAAGTGGGGATTAATGTGCCAATTCCTGTGCCTTTACCATTTTTCTCGTTCACGGGTTGGAAAGGCTCATTCTACGGCGATACTCACACGTATGGTAAACAAGGTATTCGTTTTTACACAGAAACTAAAACCATTACCTCACGCTGGTTTGAAGATGATATCGCTTCAGGCCCAAATATGAGTATTAATCTTAAGTAACATTTTAACCGCATAATTAATAAAAAAGAGGGGCACAACATATAATGTTGTCGCTCCTCACTAATAACTCCCTTGATGGGATGCACCGACAACAAACAAAACACAACAAGAGGTCTACCATGGACTTTAACTTATCTGAAGATCAACAAGCTTTTGCGCAAACGGCGCGCCAATTCGCAGAATCTGAACTAGCACCACATGCAGCTAAGTGGGATCGCGAACATATTTTCCCAAAAGACACAATTAAAGCCGCTGGTGAGCTTGGTTTTTGTGGCTTATACACACCAGAAGAAGCCGGTGGCTTAGGTTTATCTCGTTTAGATTCAAGCATTATTTTTGAGCAACTTGCACTGGGTTGTACAGCAACTACAGCTATGCTGACCATTCATAATATGGCAACCTGGATGATCGCAAGCTTTGGCACCGATGCAGTAAAAGACAAATACGTTGAGCAATTGGTAATGGGCGAATTGTTAGCCTCTTACTGTTTAACTGAGCCAGGCTCTGGCTCTGATGCTGCGTCATTAAAAACTAAAGCAGTTCGTGATGGTGATGAGTATGTTATTAACGGCTCAAAAATGTTTATTTCTGGCGCCGGTGAAACAGAAATTTTAGTTGTAATGGCACGTACAGGGGCTGATGGCCCAAGTGGCATTTCAGCGTTTGTTGTACCAGCAGATGCTAAAGGCATTGAGTACGGCAAAGCAGAAGAAAAAATGGGTTGGAATGCACAACCTACACGCTTAATTAGTTTTGAAGATGTACGAATTCCAGCAGCAAACTTATTAGGCGCTGAGGGCGAAGGCTTTAAGTTTGCCATGCAAGGTTTAGATGGCGGTCGTATTAATATTGCAACTTGTTCTATTGGTACGGCACAAGCGGCACTTAATACCGCACGTGAGTATTTAAAAGAGCGTACCCAATTTGGTAAGCCATTGGCAGCATTTCAAGCGCTACAATTTAAAATTGCCGATATGAATACCGAGCTTGTAGCAGCGCGCCAAATGGTACGACTAGCGGCGTTTAAACTTGATACTAACGACAGTGAAAAAACTACTTATTGTGCTATGGCTAAACGCTTTGCAACCGATGTTGGTTTTACAGTTTGTAACGATGCGCTGCAAATTCATGGTGGCTATGGTTACATAAAAGAATACCCACTTGAACGCCATGTACGTGACGTACGTGTTCATCAAATTCTAGAAGGCACTAACGAAATTATGCGCGTGATTATTGCGCGTCGTATCTTAGCCGAATCAGCCAGCGAAGTTTTATAAGGAGATTAGTATGTCAAATCCTAGCATTGAGTTAACTATTGAAGGTCATGTTGCCATTTTAACTATGTCGAATCCGCCAGCGAATACTTGGACGAAAGACACCTTAGTGGCGCTTAAAGACACAGTTAATCAGCTCAACACCAATAAAAATATTTATGCATTAGTACTGACTGGTGAAGGCGAGAAGTTTTTTAGCGCCGGTGCCGACCTAAATGTATTTGCCAGTGGCGATAAAGGTGTCGCTGCAGATATGTCATGTGTATTTGGTGAAGCGTTTGAAGCGCTAACTAATTTTAGAGGCGTGTCGGTTGCAGCCATTAATGGTTATGCAATGGGTGGCGGGCTTGAAGTAGCGCTTGCTTGCGACATTCGTATTGCAGAAGAACAAGCACAAATGGCATTGCCTGAAGCAAAAGTGGGTTTATTACCCTGTGCTGGTGGAACGCAAAACTTAGCATGGCTAGTGGGTGAAGGCTGGGCAAAACGCATGATTTTATGCGGTGAGCGCTTAAAAGCCGATAAAGCGCTGCAAATTGGCTTAGTGGAAGAAGTAGTTGCACAAGGTGAAAGCTTTGCTGCAGCACTAAAACTGGCAAACCAAGTGTCAGAGCAAAGCCCATCGTCGGTTGCTGCATGTAAAACATTGATTCAAAAAGGGCGTCATCAGCCAATGGCGAATGCATTGCCACTGGAGCGAGAGCTGTTTGTTGGTTTATTTGATACCGAAGATCAGCAAGAGGGCGTGAACGCCTTTTTAGAAAAACGCAAAGCTAATTGGGTGAATGGCTAATGAGTGAATTAACCCGTTTAAATTCAGCTGATGCTGCCGTGGTATTCGAAACGGCAACCACAGACAATGGCCGACTCATTGGTTTTGCTACGCTTAACGCGCCTAAGTCATTAAACGCGTTGAATTTTGAGATGATCAGCTTACTCGAGCCGCAACTACAGCAATGGGACAAAGACGATAACATTGCATTAGTGGTTCTTAAAGGTGCTGGTGAAAAAGCATTTTGTGCCGGTGGCGATGTAGTGAGCTTACACACAGCAATGAGTGAGGGTAAACCGAGCTCACTGGTTGAAGAGTTTTTTACTCAAGAGTATCAACTCGATTACCTTATTCATTGCTATAACAAACCCATTTTAGTCTGGGGTAACGGTATTGTAATGGGCGGCGGTTTAGGTTTAATGGCCGGTGCCAGTCATCGTGTGGTTACCGAAACATCACGCATTGCCATGCCAGAGCAAACCATTGGGCTTTACCCTGATGTAGGTGGCAGTTATTTTTTACATAAAATGCCCGCCCATGTTGGTTTGTTTTTAGGGCTGACCTCGGCGTCAATTAATTGTGAAGACGCTAAGCTTGTATCGCTTGCCGATCACTTTGTAAATGCCGATAAATACCCAGAGCTTGTTGAAGCGTTACTCAATACTAAATGGGGTAAAACAGCAAGTTTAAACCACGACAAGCTAAGTAACTTGCTTATTGAGTTAGATAACAACTCTAGCCGTATGCCTAAAGGCAATTTAAAAGCCAACTTATCGCTAATTCAAAAGTTAGGCGACTTTGACACGTTACAGCAGCAGGTAGATTACATTTTAAACCTAACCACTGATGATAAATGGCTACAACGAGCACAAAAATCGTTGGCGCATGGTTGTCCATTAAGTTGTGCTTTAGTGAGTGAGCAGCTTAAACACAGCAAAGGCAAAAACTTAGCTGACTGTTTTAAAATGGAATTGGGCATGTCGGTTCGTGCTGGCGAAGTGGGCGAGTTTCAAGAAGGTGTACGTGCCTTACTAATCGATAAAGACGGTACACCACAGTGGCAATTTAACACTCTTAAAGATGTGCCAAACGAAGTCGTAGAGAGCTTTTTTGCAAATCGTTTTGGCGAGCAACATCCGCTAGAGCCGTACTTTTCACAACTAAATTTACAAGGGTAAAGCGATGAGTAAACTTAATATAGGATTTATTGGTTTAGGAAACATGGGCGGCCCAATGGCAGCAAACTTAGTTAAAGCAGGCCACAGTGTGCGCGTTTTTGACTTAAGTGCAGAGGCCGTTAAAGAGCTTGTGAATCATGGGGCAAGTGCGGCGCAAAGCGCAAGTGACTGTGCGCACGAGGCTGATGTGCTAATTAGCATGCTACCGGCAAGCAAACATGTTAAATCACTTTATTTAGGCACAGACGAGCAATCGGGTTTAATTAAAGTACTAAGTAAAAGCACGTTAGTGATTGATTGTTCAACCATAGATGCGCAATCGGCTCGTGATGTAGGCCATGCCCTAAGCGAGCAAGGTATTGCGTTTGTTGATGCCCCGGTATCGGGTGGTGTAGCAGGGGCAACAGCAGGAACGTTGACCTTTATTGTTGGTGGTGAGCAAACTGCATTCGATAAAGCGAATTCTGTATTAGTCGATATGGGTAAAAACATATTCCATGCCGGTGATATTGGTGCAGGGCAAGTTGCTAAAATATGTAACAATATGCTGTTGAGTATTTTAATGGCAGGCACCAGTGAAGCCATTCAAATGGGCATTAATAACGGCCTCGACGCAAAAGTACTCAGCGACATAATGAGCGCAAGCTCGGGTCGAAACTGGACGTTAGAACTTTATAACCCCTGCCCAGGTGTTATGGAAACCGCACCAGCTAGTAACGACTATAAACCCGGCTTTATGGTTGATTTAATGGCTAAAGACTTAGGCCTTGCTATGGAAGCGGCGCAGCAGAGTAATTCACTGACGCCAATGGGCTCAATGGCTAAAAATTTATACACTATGATGCAGCACCAAGGTGCGGGCAGTGATGATTTTAGTGCCATTTTTAAATTGTTTTCGAAGTAGGAAAGTATCGTGGAAATAAAAAATAATACCGTAGTTATTACCGGTGGCGCACAAGGCTTAGGTTTTGCAATGGCGCAAAAGTTTGCCTTAATGGGCGCTAATATTGCCTTAATTGATATGGCGCAAGCCCAATTAAATGAAGCAACCGAGCAACTATCTGCATTAGTAGGCGTAACAGGCACTATTAAAGGCTACAGCGCTAATGTAACCGTTGAGAGCGAAGTTGAAGACGTATTTAATACCATTAACAGTGACTTTGGTCACATTGGGGTATTAATTAATAACGCCGGCATTTTACGCGATGGCATGTTTATAAAAGCCAAAGACGGCAAAGTGGTTAAAAAAATGTCGCTTGATCAATTTCAATCAGTAATTGACGTTAACCTAACAGGCGTATTTTTAGCAGGACGCGAAGCGGCAAGCCACATGATTGAATCAGGCAAAGGCGGCGTAATTGTAAATATGTCGAGCGTAGCGCGTGCGGGTAATATTGGCCAAACTAACTATGCTGCCTCAAAAGCAGGTGTTGTGGCATTAACCACTACATGGGCTAAAGAGCTTGGCCGTTTTGGTATTCGCGTTGGCGCCATTGCCCCAGGTGTTATTAGCACCGCAATGACCGATGTAATGAAGCCAGAAGCTAAACAGCGCATGCTAGCAGTAACACCAGTAGGGCGCTTAGGTGAAACCGCTGAAATAGCCCATACTGCTCAGTATATTATCGAAAACGACTTTTTCACTGGCCGTGTAGTAGAGATAGACGGCGGTATTCGTTTGTAAACTAATATTTATAAACGTATGAGTGTTAGTTGATTAAAAAGCACAGCCTTTTGGGTTGTGCTTTTTTTGTTTTAAGTCGCAGCATCATAATTTAATCATGGTTAGAAACAGAGATTTCATAAACGATATTCAAATTAAAAATAGTACTGTATATATAGACAGTGTGTGGTGATTTGTCTGATAACATTATTAAAAGTCGTTTTGGTGTATTTTAACAACGATAATTTATAACTTGCGTAATAGCTTGTTTACATTGAAGTTGTTTAGTGGAATTATTGAGCCACATAATATACGCCGTTTTGGGGTTTTATAATCCTCCAAAGTGGCGTTCAATAAGCTGTTAGCTTTCAATTGTAAATTTCGAGTTATTTAAAAGGAAAAATATGCCAGTCGTTCGTATCGTTGCTAAATATGTTGAAAATGGAGTCGTTGATGATGAAAATAAATTCTATCTTCTAGCTTCTCTAAATGATGAAAAAAAGATCGTAAGTGGTGAATGGTTAGGTTATTTCATAACTGAAGGTAGGAAATATCCATTTATCATGGATCCAAAAGGTACGCTTTGGTATGACCAAACAGATGAAATTGTTTCTGAGGATACTAATTTACTAAATAAAAAAGTTTTGGTTGACGGGTTCTTTAGTTTCAATATAAATTCTGAAGAGGAATCTACATATAAAATTATTTCTGTGTATGAACTCCCATAAAGCTAATAAGGCGTTTAAACGTAACTAAAACAGTGGGTTACGTTTCGCTACACATTTTAACCCACAATTTAGTCCGCTTAATGCGGCGTAATGCGTACAAGGAGTGTTATGAAGCGTTCAGTCGAAATTACAGATAATAGTTTCTTTTCAATTTTTTCCGATGCTGTTTTACTTTATGACATTGCATCATCGGAAAGTAATGAGCATGTTCGTAGGACCTTATCTACATCATCTATTTTGTCTGCACCTAAAATAAACTAGACACCCACTTTAATTTTTGCAGTTTGGCGAACTAAGAAAACAAACTTGACACCCACTCTAATTTTTGCAGTTTGGCGAACTAAGTACTAGGCTTTCATCAGTGTGAAAAAAAGCAGGGTGTCTTATTGCAATCGCAAGAAAGCGTCAAGTAAGTTTGGTTGATACAAAGTATTATCACTGTATTTCACGTTGCGTTCGTCGTGCTTTCTTGTGCGGTGAAGATCATTTTACGGGTCAATCTTTTGAGCATCGCAGAGGGTGGGTTGAAGATAAGTTACTCGCACTAACCAAGGTATTTTGTATTGACGTATGTGCTTATGCTGTTATGAGTAACTACACGCATTTAGTGTTGTATGTAGATGATAAGAAAGCTAATAGGTTAAATGACAAAGCGGTTGTTATTCGCTGGCACAAGCTGTGCAAAGGCACCGTACTTACGCAAAAGTACATAAAAGGTGAAAAGCTAAGTAAAGCCGAACTTATCTTTTTTAATCAAACAGTAAAGAAATACCGAGAGCGCTTATCAAGTATTAGCTGGTTTATGCGGTCGTTAAATGAAGACATTGCGCGCAGAGCTAATAAAGAAGATAACTGCACTGGCAGGTTTTATTCGCTGCCATCCATGGCGCTCACCCTTCGGGCTGCCTAACGGCATTCAAATTTATTCCCTATAAATTTATGGGAAGGCCGCTTTAAATCACAAGCACTCCTTGATAAAGCGGCGCTTGCCGCGTGTATTGCATACGTCGATTTAAACCCTATTAGGGCTAAGATGGCTATCACTCCAGAAGAGTCTCACCATACCAGTGTACAAAAACGCTTAATATACGCAAAAGGAGGCAAGCAGCCAAAACAACTACTTCGCTTTGCAGGTATGCCGCGTCAAATTATGCCAAAAGGGCTGCCGTTGAGATTAAATCCTACATTGAACTTGTTTAGCTAACAAAATACATAATAATGTATTAAAAATAGTGGCTTAAATTTAAGTGTGTTATAGTTGGGGACGAGTTGTTATTTCATACTCGTTCACTTTAAATAAAAATTATAAATCTCATTGTGTGAGCTTGGCATATTGCTTTAAGGCTCAAATTAAGGATATAGAAAAATGAAAAAAACGTTACTTGTTTCAACGTTGTTAGCTTGTTCAGGATTAGCTCAGGCTGCAGAGTCACCGCGTTGGGATAGTGCTGCTGTTAGTTATCAATCAGTGGATTTAGATGGCGAAACTTTTTCAGGTTTTGGTTTATCGGCATTTAAACTAATTTCAGATGATTTCTTCGCTACTGGCAGTTATTCAAATACGTCGGATGATATAACTATTTACGAATCTGCAAAAGTTGATTTAGATTTAGACATGTTATCAATTGGTTTTGGTTATCGTTATGAGTTAACACCTAATACTGATTTTTTTGGTATTGTTTCTTATGAAGATATAGAGCTTGAATCTTCGTATTTAGGCAATAGCTTATCCAATGGTGACAATGGTTATGGCCTTGAAGCGGGTGTTCGTTCAATGGTGACAGCTGATATTGAACTAAAAGGTTCTATAAAATACATTAATATAGATGGTTCATCAGAAACTGCGCTTAATGTTGCTGCGGTATATAATTTTACCGAGCAGTTTGCTGCAAGCATTGGTTACTCAAAGTCAGACGACCTTGATGTGCTTTCAATTGCGGCTGTTTATTACTTTTAAACACACGTTGATTTTTAAAGCGGCAACTTAAGGTTGCCGTTTTTTTATGCCTACTATTTAAGTTTATTTTAAGTTTGCTGAGTTATTGTAACTAATACTTAAATTCCAGAATCATTAAACCATTGAACTGAATTAGTAACTCATTTTATGTTTTAGATCATTAAACAGTGAGTGATTAAAGGTTAGCCTGTAAATGTATACTCATACGCATAAGTGGCTTTTAACTTTAATGCGTTTATTAGGAGGTATTATGAATTTTAAAAATACAGATACTCATTACAATACACTCTCTGTTGTTTTGCATTGGTTGATGTTTATTTTAATTGTCACTGTGTACGGTAGTATTGAACTTCGTGAATTATTTGATAAAGGCACTGAAACGCGTGATGCCTTTAAAATGTGGCACTTTATGTTGGGTTTATCGGTGCTAGCTTTAGTTAGTGTGAGGTTAGTTGCGCGTGTAGTGGGTGGTGCAGCACCTGCTATACAACCTGAGCCTGCGAAATGGCAAAATAAGTTAGCTACATTTGTTCATACTGCGCTGTATGTGTTTATGTTTGCTATGCCTATAGCTGGTTGGTTAATTTTGAGTTTAGCAGGTAAACCCATCCCGTTTTTTGGTTTAGAGTTGCCTCCATTGGCAAGTGAAAACAAAGAGCTTGGTAAAACCATTAAAGAAATACACGAAACAGCGGGCGAAGTTGGTTATTACGTAATAGGCTTACATGCGGCGGCTGCATTATTTCATCATTACATTTTGGCTGATAATACCTTTAAACGTATGCTGTTTTCTAAAAAATAAACACATCATCTATAAAAAGGGAGACCATGTGTCTCCCTTTTTATATTAATTAATGAGTTGTACTCTTAAACCCTATTCTAAACCCGCCCCAATGTTTACCGTTTACATAAATTGGCACCGAAAGGTCATGCAGTATTTCACCGGTATCACGTTTATAGGTTTGTAATAAAAAGCTTTGGGTGTGGCTACCACAGCGAATTCCTGTCGGGTCATTAAAAATACGTTTAGTACGGTTGTTTACTAAATCTTTTTCAAAGTTACCGGTTAGGGCTTGGCTATAGCGTTTGTTATGAGTAGGAAAGTAGCCCTTTGTATCAACGGCTCCTGCAAAAATTATGACTTTATTTTCCAGTATTGGCTCTTGTATAGCCGGCAGTGATTGATCTGTAAGTTTATCGTAATCGGTTGTGTACTTGGTTGGATTAGTATTCTCGATGGGTTTATAGTTTTGCGAAAAAAGTTGTTGCTGGGTTATTTTTCCGCTTTGGATCCAACCCTCAAAACATTCGCCAATTGCTTTACTGGCGTGTTTAGCCGATATCAGGATTGGTTTAAAGAATGCGTCATACTCTATGTTTTCAAGCTCTCTAAATATTGATTCTGATCCCAGCGATAAAGAAGACGCTTGCTGAGAAATTGTACTGCCTTTTTTAGTAACTTCGCCCAATAAACTACTGATGCTAGTGACTGAGCTATTTATTTGTGTGGTTGCATGCTGAAATGCAGAAACAGACTGATGCATACTATCAAGCGCGGTAGATGAGGCACCAATATCTTGGTTAATTGTTAAAAAGGATTGAGTCACGTTTTCAAGCTCTGATTTTACAGAAATACTTTGCTGTGAAACCTGCTTCATATCTTCATTGGTTTTTATACTGTTGGCGTTAATGTCTGTGAGCATGTCAGCAATTTGTTTGGTTGCTTCATTGGTTTTATTTGCAAGGTTACGCACTTCGTCGGCAACAACCGCAAAACCACGACCTTGCTCACCTGCACGAGCGGCCTCTATGGCTGCATTTAAAGCAAGTAGATTGGTTTGCTCTGCAATGTTTTGAATAACTTGGGTAATGCTTTGTATATCACTGGCACTTTTTAATAATAAATCTAATTGCTGGGCCACTTTATCTATAGAGCCTGATAACGAATCAATTTGGCTGGTGGCCGTTTGTAAGCGGCTATCGGCAGTGCTAGAGGCTTGGGCGGTTTGAAGCATTGCTTGGTTTATGGTGGTCATGTTGTCGCTGAGCTCAGTGCTATTATGAGACAGCGCTTGGGTTGCAAGTCCCACCGTTTCGCTTTCTTTATAACAGGCATCAATTTCTTTAGATAAGCTATCAACATAAAACGATACTTCAGCAGCCCCTATGGCATTTTGCGAGGTGGCTTTTGTAATGTTTCGCGCAATTTTATTGGTGAAGCTTTGCACAGGCGTTGAGTCTTGATTAGGTGTAACTTTTGAAGGGGCAGGCTTTATGTAAAACAGGCCAGACAATAGTACTAGAACACCAGCTGCAATGGCGGAGAGCTGTTCAAAATAAAAAAGAAAACAAATAGATAAATAAAAAACGCTATAAAGCAGGTAGGTTACTTTCATTCCATTGACCTCATTACTGTTTGTTTTTTCATCTTTGACTATAAATCAAACAAAATCAATTAATAAAACGGTTTTAACTGTTTATTTTATGAGGCGTTACCTATAAACCAACTCAGTAAAATGCAAAAAGCACCAAAACAGTAAACCATTTTGGCGCTTTTAATTAATCAAATTAATGATGATTAGTTAGCTAATAACCACTCGCTAAGTAAACGTACACCAAAACCTGTACCACCTGGTGAAAGCTCATCTTTGCCTTTTTTCACTAATGCATTACCTGCGATATCAATATGCACCCAACGGGTTTCACCAGCAAAATGCTCTAAGAAAGTAGCGGCTGTGGTTGCACCAGGGCCACCTGAACCTACATTTGTTATATCGGCAATATCAGACTTTAACATATCTTTGTAACCTAATGGTAAGCGCCATAGGTTTTCGTTTACTTGTTTACCTGCAAGGGTAAGTTGCGATACTAGTGTGTCATCATCAGAGAATACCGCTGCGTATTCATTACCAACAGCACGAATTTTAGAACCTGTTAAGGTTGCAACATCAATCATGATCTCTGGTTTGTAGTGCTCACGTGCATACCACATTGCATCACTTAGTACTAAACGACCTTCAGCATCGGTATTTAAAATTTCTACGCTTAAGCCTTCAGCTGTACGAACAACATCGCCCGGCGCTACAGCAAACTGCGACACCATATTAGCTGCCATGCCCATAACAGCTACTACGTTTTTATCGGCTTTAGCTAACGCCATTGCTTTTACAGTACCAAGTACTGCAGCAGCACCGGCCATGTCTGATTTCATACGTGCAATAGACGCACCGGTTTTAATGCTGTAACCACCTGAGTCAAACGTAATACCTTTACCAACAAGGGCAATAGGGGCATCGTCAGAGCCTTTATAATGAGCTACCACTAAACGCGCACCTTGCTGGCTTCCTCTACCCACAGCTTCTAATGCGCCCATGCCAAGCTCTTTTAGCTCTTTAGGCTCTAACACTTTGATAGTAACCCCTAAAGATTCTAATTCTTTGGCTGCATTGGCAAAATCAACCGGCGTCATTTCGGTAGCTACTTCTGAGGTTAAATCGCGTGCTAAGAATACACCTGCTTGAATACTCTCTAATTGGCTGTAAAGCTTGCGAGTTTGCTTGGTGTTATCAACATCAAACGTATAGCTAACTGTTTCAGTGTTTGGTTCTTTTTTGTAGTTTTCAAAACGGTGATCGCGTAAGTTTGCACCATGGGCAAAATTAGCAGCAAGCGCAGCGTTATCATTTGCACCCGTTACATCATCAAAAATAACACTGGCAGTGCCCGTTTTAGCTTTAACTAGGCGAGCATGAATATTACCGCCTAACTTAGCCGCTTTTGCTTTATCTAATTCGTCAGCTTTACCTGTACCTACAACCAAAATACGGCTGTAGTTACTTTTGCTTGGCGCGACAAGTTGCGCAACTTTAGCGTAATCGCCAGTGAAGTTTTCAATATCGATAACACGTTGTAATTGGCCATCGAATTGTTTATCAAGTGATTTAAATTGGCTGTTGTTGCCATCTTGGCTATAAAATACAACCAGCGTGTTTGCATCGTTGTCTACTTTTGTAGAAAAGTTAAAGTCTGCTGCTTGTGCATTAATACACATACCCAGTGCAAGCGCGATTGAAGAGGCTTTAATAATACGTTTCATTTTTTAACCTAAGAATAATTTAAAGGGGTGTTTTACCCTATTTAGGCTGTTATGGGTAAGTAGGATACGGTGAAACCGCAAATATCAGCGATATACGTCAAAATCATTAGTAAATAATATAACTTTGACTAAGTTTTGTAAGTTAATAGTGACCTTAAAGGTTTAATAAAAATAACGGCCGCGTTACTATCAAACATAAAGGCATTACGCAGCTTTTAACCACCAACCTAGAGAACCCGCATTGAAAGCTAAAGAAATTCGCAACTTTTATATTAACGAAGAACAGTCTGTTTATTTGTTATCGCACCGTGATGCTAAAAAGCATCGCCAATGGCTTAACATTTGTATTAAACAGCTAACACTACTTGGCTATAAAAATGTTGAAATGATTGGTTCGGGTGCGTTTGGCTTTGTATTTGCGGGTGATGATGAACATGGCCTGCCTTGGGTGTTTAAATTTTCAAGAATAACGCTGGCGCAAAGTGTACGAGACCGCCTTGAAGACGAAGCGTATATGCTGTCTCAAATTGATAATCCGCTAATACCAAAATTTTATGGTTTTGAGCGAATAAAAAAACAGGGCATTTTGATGATGGCTCGTGCAATAGGTGAAGATCTTGAAAAAGTATCACTTAAGCAAGGGCGGCTATCTGCTGCAAAAATAATGAACTTAGCGGTAAAATTGAGAAATGTGTTGCTTGATTTACGTCATCATAAAAACGGATTAAGCCCACAACCTATTGTGCATGGCGATATTAAACCCTCTAACTTGGTTTGGGATGAAAATGCCAAGCAGCTTTCATTGGTTGATTGGGGTAGTTCGGTATATGCCCAAGTAGATGAACAAGGCAACCCAATTGCCAGTAATTTTATGGATTTAATGTCGGGCGATTTAAGCACCACTAACGCGCGAATGGGTGATGTGTATTTTATTGGTGATGCGCAAATGTCTGGTGAAAAGTCATCCCCTCGTTTTGATGAGCAGGGGGTTGCATCAACTTTGTATGCACTAGCATCGGCACAGTCTTGTCGATTTGGCGCTCAGGCTATTCCTGCCAGTAGTTTAATGCTTCCTAAAGAGCTGGCGAATGTAATTGACGGCATGCTTTCAAAAGAGCGTAGTGTAAGGGACAAAGCCGGTGACTACTTTATGCGTAACATAGAAACCATGGCAAAAGCATTTTTACCAGAACTACCAAAGCAAGACACCAAAGCACGTATTCCTTTTTGGTTTAGCCAAGATCCTGAGCCCGAAACCGTTGTATATAGTTCGCGAAAACAGTTTTTACGCCAAGCCGATCATAAACAGCAATTACTCGACGTAAACGATGCTCAGTTAGATAGATATTATAAAGAATTTTTATTTGATACCGGAGATACCGAAAAAGCGTTTTTAGCCTCTATTAGTCGCTTAGCTAAATACCCTGTAGTAGGGGGGCTGAGTTTTCATTGGAAAGATGAATCTTTGTATGTTGAGTCATCACTTATTATGCACGATGAAGCTTTAGCAACCGCATTTACTGATGCGGTAAACAATACAGTGATGCTTGCGCAAGCGATTAGTCAAAAGGGCTTATTTAAGTGTTGTTTATTTGATGCCCGTAAAACGATTCAGTTAGAGCGCGATGGTACCGGTGCGTTTAAATTTAACCAGTTACCTGAGCTTGACTATGAAGTGGTTAATGTAAAAGCCAGCGATGTAACCCGTCCGCATTCCTATTTTGAAGATGGTAAAGATCCCGATGAACAACTGCAACTGCCTAAAAAGGTGATTAAATGTGTATTTGAGCTAAACCAGATACATCATACGGGTTGTATTATTTTTGAAGCACTACCAGATAGGATGAAGATTCACCATTACTATCGATTACTCGATGCTAGTAAAGAAGTTGAATTTAAACGTTTGCTAAATAAACTCATGCAGTACGCGGTTAATATAACTGATGTGGGGGTCGCTGGTTTTATGAAGTTGCCGTATAAAAATACTCGCGAGTTTAGTTTATGCGAGCAGCAGCCCAGCAATTATTATCCTAAAAATCCAAAACAACTACTTAATTAATAAATCACTCGCTGAGGCTGGTGGCTTAACAATAGAAAGAAAAAATAGAAAGTTAAATGGCAAAATCTAAACCACAAATTACATTAGAAAGTTACGGTATATATACCAACTGGGACAAAGCTGACAAAGCGTTACCACAAATCACGCAATTCACCACAAAGGTAACCGCGTGTATTGATGTGGAATTTGGCCTAATAGTAAATATCAAAAAAGCCAAAGGCGAAAAGCTACATTATTGTATTTATCACCCCGGTATTATAGATGCCGATGGCGAAGTGATGCTGCCTTTTGAGGGGAATGTATACGTTAAAGATAACGATTGGTCGTTTTATTTAGGCGACACCGTGTGGGAGCCTATAGAAGATAAAATAGGTAACTGGCGTATGACCTTATCATTAGCAGGAAAAGTCATTGCGGATAAAACATTTAATCTAACTAATGAACAGACCAAAACAGAAGATGATTTTTGGAAACACCGAGGCTATTAATTTCCTCAATAAACAAAAAAAGCTAACAATAAAGTTAGCTCTTTTATGAAATTAGCTTAGTTACCCCAAGGGTTACTTGAATTTGAACGTTGTTTACGGGTACGCGCACGTTGCTTGGCTGCTTTTTTCTCTTGAATACGCTTAGCATCAGAAAAGCTTAACTCGCATGGTTCACCTGGTTTATCGCCTTCAGGGATAATACGGTCGCGTGGAGGCAGTTCGTATTGTACGTCATCTGGGCGTGGTAAGTTTTTTAGGCGGTACAAATAGAAATTATCTACTTTTTGTTGTGCCCACTCGGTTTTACGTAAAAATTTAACTGCTGACTTAATGTCAGGATTATTTTTAAAGCAGTTGAGTTGTAAGTAGGCATGCAGGAGTTCCCACCCATATTGCTCAACCAGTTCTTCAACCACTTGCTCTAATTTAACGCCTTGCAGTGGGTTATTACTGAAAAGTTCTTGGTTGCTCATAGGTGTTCTCTCGTTATTAAAAATACGGCCAGTATTATAAATTTAATAACGAGAGTTTAATAGCAAAAAAGCTTAACTTTGACAATTAACCACAACACGACCACGAATTTGGCCCTGCATGAGCTGTTCGGCATTTTCAATAACTTGATCAAGTGTGATTTCGGTCGAAATCTTATCTAAGTAATCGCTACTAACTAAGGATGCTAAACGATCCCATGCTTCAACACGGTCCGCTTTAGGGCGCATTACGCTATCAATACCCATCAAAGAAATACCACGTAAAATAAATGGCGCCACAGACGCTGGCAAATCCATACCTTGTGCAAGCCCACAAGCTGTTACTACGCCACCGTATTTAAGTGAGGCACAAATATTAGCAAGTGTGTGACTACCTACAGAATCAATGGCAGCTGCAAAGCGTTCTTTTTGTAGTGGTTTACCTGGATTTGAAAACTCATTCCTATCAATTACATTAGTTGCACCTAATGATTTTAAGTAGTCAGCTTGTTCCATGCGACCTGTTGCTGCGGTTACTTGATAACCTAGCTGGCTTAGTAAATAAATAGCAAAACTGCCTACGCCACCATTGGCACCGGTGACTAACACTTCACCTGAGTCAGGGGTGATCCCTTGTTTTTCAAGGGCAATCACGCTTAGCATCGCTGTGTAACCGGCAGTACCAATTTGCATAGCTTGTTTAGCAGATAAGTTAGCGGGTAGGGGAATTAACCAATCGCTGCTAAGAGCCGCTTTTTGAGCAAGGCCACCCCAGTGTTTTTCGCCAACACCAAAGCCATTTAAAATAACCTTATCGCCAGCTTTAAATTCTTCACAGTCGCTGTTAGTAACTGTACCCACTAAATCGATGCCAGGTACCATAGGAAAGCTGCGAACTACAGGACCTTTGCCAGTAATGGCTAAGCCATCTTTGTAATTTAGGGTACTGTACAGTACGTCAATTAATACATTTTCGTTTGGTAAATCATCACTGTTTATGCTGCTTAAATTGGCACTGTAGTTGTCGTCTTGCTTATCTATAACAATAGCTTTAATAGGATTGCTCATTAGATTTCCTTTTAGACCGATCGTCTTTAAATTAGTAATAAAAAATGCATTAACAAGGGTCTGATGACCTTTGTAGATTAAAATTTGTTCAAACTAGGGGCGGTTTAATTGCGGCGCGAGGTTTGTAACCTAGTGGGCTAAGTCAAAACCGAGCAACAAAGAGTAAATCGCCCCTAGGCAGAACCCAAAGGGCAGCGCCTGTTTGGCATTGATGCTGCGTTATCGCCTATTTATGGGGAATAACCACACCACATAGGCTCTGCCTTGCCTAAATACCAAACAGACTGCTGCAAATTTAACCTTGAAAGATCAACAAACCCTAAGTAATGCGCGTAAAAACATTTCTGTATACAAAGTCAGTGGTTTGCTTGATTGTGTTAGTTTAGCTCGCATTACAGCGCCTTCCCAACCAATCCAAAAATATTCACTCATTTGTGTAGTATCAATATCAGCTTTGATAGAGTGTTGCTGTTGAGCCAAGTCTAAGCACTGTGTTAACTGTGCTTGCCAGGCATTGTAGCTTTGCATCAAACGGGCGTTAAATTCGTCACTTAAATGATTGAGTTCTTGGTTTAAATTTCCTACCAAACAACCGCGTTTGTAATCATACTTTTGCATCCCAGCTATAGCACTTTGGGTAAAGTTAACAATGCGCTCTAGGGGCGGTACTTCAGATTGCTCTAAATAAAACTTAAGTTTAGCTATAAAAAACGTGTCGTACGCATCAACCAAAGCTAAGCCAAATGCTTCTTTACTTTTAAAGTAATGATAAAACGAGCCTTTGGGAACTTTAGCTTTTTTTAATATGCTGTCGAGCCCTGTGGCACTAAAGCCAAACTCAGTGAGGGTTTCTAATCCCACACGCAAAAGCAACGCTTTAGTATCTGCGTTGTCTCTGGCTATTTTAGGTGGGCGGCCACGCCTAGTTGTAACTGCTGATATTTTGTCCATGGCTTATATTAGACCGATCGGTTTTAATTAATCAAGCGTTTATTTGCAATCTTTTTAAAAAAACGATGTTAGTTTATTTTTCGATTACAAATTAATTGGGAACTTAGGCTAATTTATCGCGTCATATAAATGGTACATAAGTACAAAACCAAAAATTTTTGAGGTGTATGTTTTAGCCATTTTATTGCTGCGATTAAACAATAAATCACGCAATAAAAGTTTTTTAATGTTAATTCATTTTTGCATCAGCAGCTTAGTTAAAGTCAAACAAATTAATTGCTTTTACAGTTTGAATTAAACATTTTTATTAGCTATTTATTAAATGTAGATGAAATTAATGCTACAAAAATATAAATATAAAGGTGAGGATTTTACCGATGAAGAGACAGAAAAGAGATCGTTTAGAAAGAGCTCATTCTCAAGGTTTTAAAGCAGGTTTAGCTGGTCGCTCTAAAGAGCACTGCCCTTATCAACAAGTTGATCCTAAGTCTGAGTGGCTTGGTGGTTGGCGCGAGGCAATAGAAAATCGCAATATGTATAAAACATAAACTCATAACGAATTAAAGCAAAAAGGCCTCTAGTTAGAGGCCTTTTTGCTACGTGTTTTAAACTTAAAACGCGCTGGTATCTTGGAACAAGCCTACCTTTAAATCTTTTGCTTCGTAGATAACGCGGCCATCTACTTCTACGGTGCCATCTGCCATACCCATAAACAATTTACGCTTAATTACGCGTTTCATGTCTAGACGGTAGGTTACTTTTTTAGCCGTTGGCAATATTTGACCGGTAAATTTAACTTCACCTACACCCAATGCACGACCAAGGCCTGGACCACCAGACCAACCTAAGAAAAAGCCTACAAGTTGCCACATAGCATCTAAGCCTAAACAACCCGGCATTACAGGGTCGCCTTTAAAGTGGCAGTCGAAAAACCAAAGGCTAGGGTCGATATCTAGCTCTGCAATTATTTGACCTTTACCATGTTCACCACCGTCATCGGTAATTGAAATGATACGATCCATCATTAACATGTTGTCACTTGGCAAACGACAGTTTCCTTCACCAAACATTTCACCTTGACCACAAAGGATCAAATCTTCTTTTGTATAGCTATTTTTAGGTTCCATAACACTTTATCTTTGCTTAGAAATTGCCCCGTACTTTAGCGTACACTTGTACGCTAAACAACTCGGAGCAGTTAAAAAATGGTTTAATTATAAGCAATCAGTTAATGCAACTGATTTTAGTATGATTAAACCGCGCAATTACTAACAGAAATCATTATAATTAGGGCTGACTTTTAATCAGTTTAAAGGAAATTTATGACCCTTTTTGTTAACTCACTCACTGTGATTGATTTTTCTTACTTATGCAATAAACGCGGTGCAGTTGGCGAAAGTTGGATTGTTGATTTGACTTTACATGGCAAACTAAACGAAGAGTCTATGGTGTTAGACTTTGGCTTAGTTAAAAAGCAAATTAAAGGCATTATTGATGAGTGTATTGATCACCGTTTAGCTGTTCCTAACAACATAAACGGCAGCATTAACGAATTTGCTGATCACAAAACATTAGATTGTACATTTGCTGATAATAAGCACTTAGCAATGAGCGCGCCACATCAAGCATATTGTTTAATAGATACTGATGAAATTACCGTTGAATCAGTGACAGAGTATTTGGTTGCCACCATACTGCCACAGCTTCCTGATAATATTGAAAAAATCGAATTGGTGTTAAAGCCTGAGCACAATCAGAGTTTTTATTACCACTATAGTCATGGCCTTAAAAAGCATGATGGTAATTGCCAGCGTATTATTCATGGTCATCGCTCACAAATTGGTATAAGCCTAGGCGGTATTTCTATGCCTCGTTTGCAAAAACAGTGGGCTGATAAGTGGCGTGATATTTACTTAGCAACTAGTGAAGATCAAATTCCCGCTTCTGAATTAAAACATATCACAGCTAAAAATGATGATGTTTGTTTTGCGTACACTGCAGCGCAAGGTTATTTTGAAATGGCCATTAGTGAATCACGCTGTGACATTTTACCGATTGATACCACGGTAGAATGCATTGCTGACTACATTGCCAGCCAAGTAAAATTAGAGCACCCAGAAAAAGACGTTAAAATTACCGCCTACGAAGGCGTTGGTAAGGGGTCGATTAGTTATGCTTAAAACCTTATTAGTTTCGGCGTTAATCGTATCAACTAGCTTTAGTGCTATGGCGCTTGAGCTAAAAGGGCACTTAACTCAAGGCGGACTAGTAACAGGGCAATTAGAAAACGCTAAGTCGGTGAGCCTTAATGGTAAGTTGTTAAAGCTTGCAGACAGTGGCTTATTTGTATTTGGTTTTGGCCGAGACGCAAAACCTGTGCATACATTAAGCTGGGTAGATAACAGCGGTAAAAGCCACAGCCAAGATTTAGTTATAACTATTCGCGATTACAATATAGATAAAATTACTGGTGTTGCTAAAAAATACGTATCGCCACCAAAAGCGGTGAGTGAACGCATTAGCCGTGAAGCCGTTGCCGTAAGAAAGGCTCGGGCTGTTAACTCTGATTTAGAATACTTTTTACAACCAGTACTTAGGCCTGCAAAAGGGCGTATTTCAGGTGTGTATGGTAGCCAACGTTACTTTAATGGCGAACCTCGCAGGCCTCATTTTGGTTTAGATATAGCAAACAAAACAGGTTCACCTGTGTATGCGCCGATCAGCGGTACCGTAGTATTTGCAGAACCCGATTTATATTACTCAGGTGGCACATTAATTTTAGATCATGGTCATGGGGTTACCTCTACTTATATTCATTTAAGCAAGCTTGATGTAAAAGTAGGGCAGAAAATTGAACAAGGTACAAAGGTGGCTGAAATAGGTGCTACTGGCCGTGTAACTGGCCCGCATTTAGATTGGCGATTTAATTGGCAAGGAGAACGCCTTGACCCTGCATTATTAATGCAAGACACATTAGCAAACAAAAAGTAGAGATTATGACTCAAGTAGAGCGCGAAGCCATTATTGCACAGCGTATAAAAGATTCAACCACCTCGGTGACAAAAGCAGTCTTTCCTGGGCGTACTAACCATCATAATACGTTATTTGGTGGTGATGCATTAGCATGGATGGATGAGGTTGCTTTTATAGCTGCCACCCGTTTTTGTCGTAAACCATTGGTAACTATTTCATCAGATAGAGTCGATTTTAAAGAGGCTATTCCGGCAGGTTCATTTGCCGAATTAATCTCAAAAGTGTCGCATGTTGGTAATACCAGCTTAAAGGTAGATGTTGAAATATTTTTAGAAACCATGCACAAAGATAATAAGCATTCTGCCATTACGGGTAGTTTTACCTTTGTTGCCGTGGATGATAACCACAGGCCAACACCTGTCGTGTGTGACAAAATGCTACATGGTTTTGAGTTATAACACCGAACAGTAAAAATAATATAAGCACCATGACTGGTGCTTATATTATCAACCAAAAAGAACACATCATACTGTATTTATCTAATGGCCAACTTAGCAATTGAATATAATAAAAAGTATTAGTTTTTCAATAAGGAGGGCGTATTAAAGTAATAAATGAGACTAATAAAAAGGCGTGCAATGCACGCCTTTAAATAACTATAAAACCATAGCGGCTATCCAGCCAAACACCAATAACGGAATATTAAAGTGAATAAAGGTTGGCACAACCGAATCCCAAATGTGGTCGTGTTGTCCGTCAGCATTAAGTCCTGATGTTGGCCCTAGCGTAGAGTCAGAGGCAGGGGAGCCTGCATCACCTAATGCGCCTGCCGTACCAACAAGCGCAGCGGTTGCCATTACAGAAAAGTTTAGCTCTAAACATAAAGGCACAAATAAGGTGGCAATTATAGGTACAGTCGAAAATGAACTACCAATGCCCATAGTTATAAATAAGCCGACCAATAAAATTACTGCGGCAGCTATGGGTTTATTACCGTCAAAAATGGCGGCGCTGCTATGGACTAGGCTAGCAACGTGTCCGGTTTCTTTCATTACCGCTGCAAAACCTTGCGCTGAAATCATAATAAAACCAATCATTGCCATCATGGCAACACCTTTACTAAACACGTCGCCGTTTTCTTCCCATTTAACCACGCCAAATACACTAAATATAACCACACCAACTAGGCCACCTAATATCATTGAGCCACTGGCATTTTGAGCAATGAGTGATGCAAGCACTGCAAATAAACCAACCAGCATTACCTTTTTAGGGTTTTCAACATCGGCTTGTTGGCTTTGCACTGTTAATGCTGTGCTTGTGTATTCACGTCGTTTTCGATAACTAACAAAGAGGGCAATCAACAATCCAACAAACATACCAATAGCTGGAATGATCATCGCTAGCGGAACGCTGGTATTAATAATTTCAAGGCCATTATCAACCAGGTTTTTATGTAAAATTGAATATAAATAAATACCACCAAAGCCATACGGAAGCACCATATACGAGGTGGCTAAACCAAAGGTTAAAATACAAGCAATGGCACGTCTATCTAATCGCAGTTTATTAAACACCACAAGAAGCGGCGGAATTAAAATGGGGATAAAAGCAATATGTACCGGTACCAAATTTTGTGATGAAATAGCACAAATCAAAATAATAAAGAGGATAAAGTAGCTTAATACGGTTTCACTAGAACCCGTTTGTGCATTTACTTTGGCGAGTAACTTTGCAGCTAAAATTCGGGTCAAGCCTGACTTTGAAATCGCAACGGCAAAGGCACCTAACATTGCATAGCTTAAAGCAATTTCAGCGCCTGATGATAAACCAGAATTAAACGCATCAATACTTTCTTTTAATCCCATGCCAGCGGTTAATCCGGCAACCAGTGCACTTATTGTCATTGCAACAATCACATTTACGCGGACCAAAGTGAGTCCCAGCATTAAAATAACGCCTATAATAACTGCGTTCATAGATTTCTCTGTTTTATAGATTTAATTAATTTTATCAGATCTTTAGCCTGATTTTTACGTTCTTTGGTAAATGGTTGCCTTGCATAGCGTACTTGCTCAAATAAGTGACAAAAGGCGGTTATTTGTTGCTCTGCATAGGGGGCATGTTGACTAATGAGCTGTAAAGTTTGAACTGGCGGGGCATTTTCAGGGTAGTTTATAGCCTGCTTATTAGCCCATTTTAGTAGTTGATAGTACTCGTTTACCAGGGGAGGTTGCTTGGTGGTAACCTTGGGGCGGTTTATATAAATAAAATAAGCACTAAAACTTAAAATTAAAACAATAATAACCCCAAGCGGTACTAACCAAACATAAGTGTTACCAAATAGGGCTGCTAATAAATCTTGTTGTTTATTTTTATCAAACCCCAACACCCAACTAGACCATTGGTAATCGAGGTTTTCTAATTCAAGGCGTAGCCAGTTTATGGCAGCATAATTACTTAAGCTAACTAAACCAAAATTAATATTATTTTTAAATTCGTCATTTAATGCTGCACTTTGCGATAAAGAACCATTTAATCGTTCGGGGGCTACAACCGCTGTAGCATCAAATATTCTCCAGCCTGAATTAGTATAAACCTCAACCCAAGCATGCGCATCGTATTGACGAACAGTAATATAGTCATTGCTTTGATTGTACTCGCCGCCTAAATATCCGCTGACTACCCGCGCTGGTATGCCTGCACTTCTAAAAATAAAGGCCGCTGCACTGGCATAATGACCACAAAAACCGCGCTTATTGTTAAACATAAATTGATCAAGAGTATCATCGCCGCGCATAGGTGTTGGTGTAAGAGTATAACTGAAGTTATTTTGCGAAAAATAATCTAGCAGTTTATTAAAAAGCTCATCGGCGTTAGCACTACTGTTTTTTAATTGTTGCGCCAGCTGATAACTTTTCTGGTTATTACTCACTGAAAGCGATTTATAAAAACGCTGCTCTACGTTATTAAGTTTTTTACTAGATAATGGTTTAGTACTAACGGAATATTGCAACACTTTGGATTTATATTGTTTTTTACGCAGCAAACCCACTGAATTGGAAACTACATTTTCATCGTCACTGTTGGCATAGCCAATCCCATATAACCAATCAGCCATTGCTGGCTCAGCAATTATTGAATATTGAGTGCTATTTTTATTGCTGCTATTTTTGCTTGGCAACATCATTGCTTGCTTTAAAAATGAAGATGTTTTCCAAGCTTTACCGTCAAATTCATCATGTACAATAGCGCGCCAGTAATAAGGGGTAGAGGCTGAGTTATTATTAAACTTAGCTCTAAACACCAATTCATCAGAGTTTGATAATTTAGCTATATCAAATGGGTCTACTTGTTCAGATAGGCCTGTTTGCGCCATTTTTGGCCCAGGTAATTGCCAAAATGCAGGAAGTTTTGGTAAAAATATTAAGAGTACAACTGCCAAAGGAAAAGCCAGCAGCATTATTTTTGCGCTTTGTTTCGATGACAGTTTTAAACTATGACTAGATTCGAGCAAACCCAGTACCGCAAAGTTTAAAACATACAGTGTGCTAATAATTAAAGTAGTAAAAATAGTTTGGCTAAACAAATACACTGCTGAAAGTGAAAAGAATGTGAGGGTGATGATCAATTGATAATGCTGCTTTGTTTTTGCCTGTAGTAATTTAAAAACGCATGACAGCAAAAGCATAGCAACAAACAACACCACGGTATCTTTAAAGCCAATACTGCTAAACATAATAATTAATGCTATTGCAGCGAGTCCGTTTGCGAGCCACGCGTTGGGCTTTTGTTTGTATTTAAGGGTTAAATAAATATTCCAGCCACATAACATGCCAAGCATAATAATAAAGGGCAGGGGCAAGTGCTCTATAAAAAAGCTCACTAACCCTAAGTAAATAAATGACAGAGAAAAATTTATAACGCGTTGATTTTTGATCTTATTCATAATCAGTGCCTACACTACTTAAGGCTTGCAAACAGCGTTGCTGATGAAACTTTCCGGAGCCATTTTCTATGACCTTATTGGGCAATTTCAACGAGTATTTAATGTCGCTTTCAAACGCTTGGCATACTAGATAACACAACTGCCCTAAGCGTTGCTCGGTATCGCCAGTCATTAAATTAAAGTCAAATTGTGTCTCGGCAGATTTAAAATCACTAAATTGCTTTACTAATAATTGCTGAGTTTTTGCGTAGTGTTTCCACGAAATTCGCTGCAACCCCATTTCTGGCAAATGAGTAATTAAACTTTCAAACTCGTCATCGCCTTGGTGTTTTTCAGCTCCTTCATCATCATTAGCAGTCATTTGGCTTAATTGTTGATTAAGCGTTTTAATAATTGACGGATAAACATAAACTGCATGACTAGGTTGAATATAACTCCACACACTAACCAAACCAAATGGATAATTGCTGGCAATTTTTATTGGTTTTAATGAATAGCGACCGCGATTTAAATAAGGCAATGATAACTGGCATTGTATAGCGTCGGTTTTAACACTCTCTATATAGCAGTCTTGTTCTAAATTATTGGGATAACTTAAGGTGATTGACTGACATGTGTCGTTTGATTTTATTTGCCACACTAATTGAGGTGGCTGTGGCGCATAACTCTCAATAGTATTCTTAAAGCTGACAGTTAAGCCTTTTGCGTTGCTATAACCTAACAACAAGGCAAAAATAATAATCACAAACATTAAATACGCCATAAACAGTATTAAATTATTTTGATAATTAATTCCCATTACAAAATTTAATAGTGCAACAATCGTAAAATATACACCCAGTGTGGAAGGCAAAACATAAATAGTATTATGCGTTAAAGTGATGCTATTTTTTTTGTGCTTATTTTTTAATAAAGTCGTTAAAATTGTACTTTTTATAGCATGGATAAAAGTAGGGCGTTTTATTTTAAAAATACCCATTGGTTTAAACGGGCACTAAAACATGTTTTAAAATGTCTGCAATTTGGTTGTTGCCCGCTTCACTGTGCAAACCTAATCTATGCTGGCACACACTTGAAAATACCGCTTGTACATCTTCAGGTAGTACAAAATCTCGACCTTCAATATAGGCCCATGCTTTTGCTGATTTTGCCAACGCCATACTTGCTCTTGGTGAAAGCGAAGCCGATAACGATTGTGCCTCACGAGTGTAAGTCACTAATTCAATAATATAATCAACAACCGGAGCGCTTAGCGTAATATTAGCTATAGATTCTTGTATTTGTTTAAGTTGTTGTTGGTTAATTCGTTGTGGTAATTGGGAGTAATCGCGCTTTTGATTGTTTAATAGTAATCTTTTTTCAGCGTTTTTAGGTGGAAAACCTAAGCTTATGCGCATTAAAAAACGATCTAATTGCGATTCTGGCAGCGGATAAGTTCCTGCTTGATATAAAGGGTTTTGCGTAGCAATAACAAAAAACGGAGTAGGGAGCGGGTACTTTTCTCCATCTACAGTCACTTGTTGTTCTTCCATGGCTTCTAATAACGCACTTTGGGTTTTAGGACCCGCACGATTTATCTCATCAGCAAGTACAACTTGACTAAAAATCGGGCCTTTATGAAATGAAAAACTGTGTTCTTTATTATTAAAAATATTGGTACCAATAATATCAGCCGGTAATAAATCGCTGGTAAATTGTATACGCTGATAAGACAACCCCAAAACGGCCGCCAATGCATGCGATAAAGTGGTTTTACCCATGCCAGGTAAGTCTTCAATTAGTAAATGGCCTTCACTAAACAAACAGGCTAATGCTAATTTTATTTGTTGTTGTTTGCCAAATATAACCGTTGATAGGTCATCAATAATGGTGGTAACAATGTGCTGCATAATTTAATTAATCTATAAGTTCTAAACGTTTCATTACGGCATCAACTTTTTGTGCGTTGAAAGGTTTGGCTATAAATTCTTTTGCACCAAGCTCCCAAGTGTTTTGCACGGTTTCAAAGCTGTTGTGGCCAGAACACATAACCACATGGGCATGTGGATGCTCGTTGTTAATTGACTCTAAAATTTCAACGCTTTCAGAATCAGGCAAATCAACATCTAAAAAAATAACGTTAGGCGACTTTTCAATAAGTAAGGGTTTAGCACAATTAAAATTATCGCATTCAATTATGTCGTCGAAACCCAAACCAGCTAAAACTTGGCTTAAATCAGCACGGATCTGTTTAACATCATCAATGATTAAAATAGGTTCGAGTGGGCGTACAAATTCCATATGAATACTTCAACATTTTTTACGGCTTGTGGTTTAATATTAAGCCAAGCAATCAGGAACCTCAAGGTGATAACTATGAATAACCGTATTTGCCATTTAAATGCATGTTATGTCCGATACCGTCTAGTATTGGACTTAGTGAGGGTGTTAGAACCAAAATGCAGTGCTGCATATAAGTACAAGATTAACTACCTATAATTTATATTATGTTAAATAGGATGGATTAATACTTTACAAGCTTACGGCACGGTGTTTATGCACGTTATTATCACTGTATCTGAGCCCTTTTCCCATAAAGATGTATTCAACTATAAAACTCACTACGCGCTATTTGCTTTGTTTAAACTATTAAGCTCATTAGTTAATTGTTGTAGCTGCTTAGTTTTTTCATTTAGCTTTTGCTGATACTTTTCAATTTTATCGAACTTGCCTTGTTGCTTAGCTTTATTTATATCAGCTTTATATTCTTCAATTTCGATACTGGTCTTATCTATTTTTTGTTGTAACTCTGTAATTAATCCTTCGTGGCTACAATGTGAATTTATACTCTTTAGTGCTTTATCAAGGCCCGCGACTTTGTGATCATTACCTTGTTGTTTTGCAATTAATAATTCTTGGTTAACTTCACAGGCTTTCTTTTCACAGCCGTTTAAATTCATACAATTGTTTTGAGCTAACACGCTTGCTGAGCTTACTAATAACAGGCTTATTGCTATACCTCTTAAATATTTCATTTATAGTTTCTCATTCTGGATATTATGCTTATTTAATTACTATCTACAAAATACAGATAACAGCCCTTGTAGCTCGTCACTAATAACGTGTTGTTTAACAACATCTTGCATAGGTGTATTAGCGACTGCGTTATTTAATATACCAACCATTATAGCGGTTTCCCCAGCACATAATGCTTTTACACTTTGTACACCCAATCTTATTGCTAACATACGATCAGCAGCCGATGGATTACCACCGCGTTGTAAGTGCCCTAGTTTAGTTACACGTAAATCTATATTTGAATTTACAGCAGCTATTTTTTCACACACATGCTCAACACCAATTTCGTCGCCTTCAGACACTACCACGATAAATGCGTGTTCACTGTGATAATCTCTAATTTTATTCAATAAATCATCAATGTCTTTATCATTTTCAGGAATTAATATTGAGTCGGCACCAGAAGTTAGCCCTGCATAAGTACCAATATAGCCAGAATCACGCCCCATTACTTCAATAATAAACACCCTATTATGGGATTCAGCTGTATCTCTAATATTATCAATGCATTGCATTGATGTGTTTACTGCTGTATCGAACCCTAAGGTGTAGTCTGTGCCTGCAATATCATTATCAATAGTGCCAGGAATACCTATATAAGGGATGTTGGTAATGTGCGATAGCCATAAACAACCTCTAAAAGAGCCATCGCCACCTATGACAATTAAGGCATCAACATTATTATGTTCAATTGCAGCTAAAGCTTGCTGCCTACCTGTCTCTGTTCTAAATCTT
Organism: Pseudoalteromonas sp. NH0006-26; assembly: GCF_057552415.1. Next base: position 31,881 of record NZ_BAAJMJ010000011.1, on the reverse strand, counting down.
TCACTGCGTGCAGTTTTTAACACAGTCCCACCCAAGTGCATACTTTGTTGCAAACTTTTATAGTCCAAGGGAATTAAGTCATTATCAATAAGACCCTCAAATCCTTTGCGAACCCCTGATACTTTGATCCCTTGTTGTTGAGCGGTTTTTACTATGGCAAATAATGCGGTGTTCATTCCCGGAGCATCCCCACCAGAGGTTAGCACGGCAATATGTTGAATTGGCTGCATTGGTTCACATCCTATTAAGCTATACATTAATAATTGATAATAGCTGTTTATTGTTTGGCTGTGTTAACTAAGTGCTGTTAAGTTGATCTACTTAGGGTTTGATTGATTAATCAGTATGAAGAAAGGAAGAGTAATTTGAAAAGTTGGTATGTTGTTTTTGCTTTATCAAACAACATACCCTGTTTTTAATGAAGAGCCGCTGTAAAAGGAATGTTTTTACAAATTTCTGCTTCTATTGTTAGTAGCTCATCTAAGCGTTCGTCAACTTCTTGTTTATCAAAGTATTCGTAGGCAAGCTCCACAAATAAATTTTTATGTTTTTCTTCTGACTTAGCTATGGCAACATAAAAATCTTTTTCTTTTCCTTCAGGTAGCGCCTCGGCAACTAAAGAAAAACGTTCGTGTCCCCTCGCCTCGATTACACCGCCAACAAGTAGCCTATCCATTAAAAAACCATCACGACCGTGTCTAAAGTGAGCGCGTATTTGTTTAATATAAGGATCTTTTTTATCGTCGCCTAAATTGGTATCGCGTTCTATCAATAACTTAAGCACTTGCTTAAAATGAATTAACTCTTCTAGTGCTAAGTCAGTCATGGCTTTAACTAACTTACGCTTATCTGGATAATGTGAAAGCATAGACATGGCCATGCCCGATGCTTTTTTTTCAGCAGCTGCGTGGTCTTGTAAAAAAGTTTCAAAGTCAGCTAAAACAACTTCGGTCCATTCAAATGGAGTGTGGTATTTTAATTCAAACATAAGGATACAACTTATAAAATAATGCGTGGATTTTAGCGTATTTAAAAATAAAAATCTTTGCTCATGGTTTAAATTTGGCTCTCATAAGGTAAAAATTTATCTATCCGCCCTTTCGCGGTCGACTCAATTTTTAATGGATGCTTTATATCATTCCACGCGGTGACTTTACCGCCCATATTCATTTTTTCAAATCCGGCTAATTCAGAGCTTATATTTAAAAAATCACAAAGCTGACTAAAACTGTTAGGTTTAGCTATATCTATCGCTAAAAAATCATTTTCTCGATTACTGAAATAAGCCTTAGCATTATCAATATGCTTTTTATAACAGTCAGTTAAATATTTATCGTTATTTATGTTTTCTAGTGAAAAATCTTTAAACGTATTCAAATAACAGCGTTTTAAATGAATATTAAAGCCACCATCTGCCCGGGTTAAATTAGTGTGCATTCGCTGTAAAAGCTGACGGATAGAAGGTAACCAAGCAGCAAGATCTCGCTCTAAATATATAAATTTTGCGCCTGGATAGAATTTATCTAATGCTTGAAAATCGTTAAATACAGGCGTATCTGCTATAGCCAGCGCATTATCAAAACAAGCGGTGGTATATGCAGTATGAGCGGTTGGTATACCAAATTGTAAAAATGCATTGCATACACTGGTGGTCCCGGTTCGCGGTAAACCTATAATAAATATTTTTTGTGTCATGGGGAGTTAAATATCTTTTTCTGAAAACCAAAGTGCAGCATCACCTAAGGGAGTTAATGCTGGTAACTGATTGTTTTTTAGTTTAATAATTGTTTTATTTTTTATATCAGCGTGCTCTATTGCACTGCGGTGATACGCATTAAATAAGCGGTCGAACTCACCGTTACTGCGCATTATTTCGAGTCCTTTTTCGACGGCTTGCGCAATTTTCGGTGTGTCTTTGTTAAAAAAGAAGTAGATGGCGGCTGGGTATTGCAACATTAAATGTGGCACCAAGGTTAAGTTTGCACCTGTATCATCTTTAAAGGTATTTAGCTCTGTTTCAACCTCAAGCAACGATCGAGGAAATACATCCCCCCTGCCTTTTATTAACATATTAAATAATGAGCTGTATTCAATTGATGTTGATACAGTTAATCCACTATCTAATAATATTTTTGTATCAGGCCAATCATGTCCTTGAATAAAATGCACTGGTTTGAGGTCTCTCAGGCTCTCAATACTTGATAAGCTACTAAGCTTGTTTTGTGTGGTTACTAATAAACGCCAGCCATATAATCCTTTAAAAATAGGCACTCTTACAGGTAGGAGTTCTTGCTCTCGCTGCTGTGAAGTCATAGTCCATGCAACATTAATTTCATCGTTATGAATAATTTGTTTTAAAGAGCGGCTTTGTGCCATCGAAATACTCGAAGCATTTAATGTGAAACTCTCACCACTGGATTGCAAGGCGGCCCTTAATAATACTATTGGGTATAAAATTTCATTTTCGCCACTGCGCATGGTTTTTGGATAGACAACTTGTAAAGTATCGCTGGCGTTTTTTGTGTTGTTTTCTATTGCCGATGCACCAGGTGCAACTAAGCTAATAAAATAACAAGTTGAAAAAACAATAGCGAATCGCATCGTTTCTATCGACTTAGTAGTAATATAAAGGCACTAACAACGATAATAGCGAAAGTCATCACCATACTTAATGCGCGTGCTTTCAAATTGTTAGTACTAATAGCAGAGCCATGAAGCGCACGGCTAATAAATAACAAACCACCGAGTGCATGCACATAGTGGCTCGCTAACCCTTGATACTCTAATAAGAACAGTAAAATTAGGCTAATTGGCACGTACTCAATAAAGTTACCGTGAGCCCGAGTTGCACGCTCAAGTGCAGGATGACTCCCATTACCAAGTGAAATGCCTTCAGCCTTGCGTATTTTTACAACATTAATACTCAAGTAAATATAATATAGTGCCAGTAAAGCGGCATAACTTGATATGATCACAGTATTTTCCATTTAATTTTTAAGCAATAATAACACATAACTTAAGCAGTAAAATCACCATTTGTGGTAGAGTGATTTATGAGCTGGAATCGTAATTAGTAAGGATATTATGTGTATTTAAGAACGAGAATAACCAATATCTATCGGGAAATAATTAACAGTATTGGATTTTACCCCTCACTCTTGTCGGTGGCATTTTTATTTTTTGCTGTGCTGACTATGTCAGTCGAGTACTTAGCCCCCATAGAACAATTTAAAACATTAATTTCTTTTATATTAGTTGATAGCGCAGAAAACGCACGCACCATTTTAAGTACTCTTGCAGGCAGTATTATTTCGTTAACCGTCTTTAGTTTTTCTATGGTAATGGTGGTATTAAATGCAGCTAGTGCAAGTTTATCACCGAGAGTTGTTCCAGGGTTGATAACACGCAAGTCGCATCAAATGGTATTAGGATTTTATTTAGGCAGTATTATTTATTCAATTATCATGCTAATAAATATAAACAAACTCGATAATGGTAACACTGCTATTCCGTCTCTTGGCGTGTTGTTTGCGCTTGTTTTTGGGTTAATCTCTTTAGGGTTATTTGTATTTTTTATTCACTCTATTTCAAAAGCAATTCAAGTTGATAACGTATTAAATGGGTTGTTTAGGCAAACCAAAAAAGAAATTCAAGACATTATCAATATGCAAAATGAAAACCCCGTTGATAACTTTCCCGAGTTTTCAAACTGGCATTCAATAAATAGTACGACCGAGGGTTACTACAAAGGGGTTCACACTAATAAATTGTGTGCCCTGCTAGCAGATGAAAACATTGAGCTGTTTATTACGGTTAAGCAAGGTTACTTTACAGTTAAAGGTTACCCGTTTTTAAAATGTAATAAGGATATTTCTGAGAACGAAGCGTTAATTGAGAAAATCCTAGACTGTTTTATATTTTATATAGAAGAATACATTAGTGACCATTACCGCTACGGTTTAACGCAAATTTCTGAAATTGCGGTAAAAGCAATGAGTCCAGGAATTAACGATCCGGGTACTGCGGTTAAATCAATTGATATGCTCAGTATATTATTAATTGATCGACTGAAAATTAATGCAATTAACTATGCGTGTAATCAATCTGAAGCGTCGCCATTACTATATTTTCACGAAACCAGTTTTGATGAACTACTGCATGATAACTTCACCCCTTTACGCAATTATGCAAAAGCCGATGCCTATGTAATGACTAACGTTATTGAAGCATTTAAAAATATTTTATTTATTGCTAATGAGAATGTGGATGCACGAAACAGTGTGTTTAATTATTTAAATGCCATTGTTGATGATATTAATCAGCACATAGTTAACGAATATGATCGCCAAGAAATTAGTAATATGCTGTATGCCATTGTGCGTATTAGTGAGTCACAAGGAAAGCAGTTGGTGGCACGATTTGAGCGCCACCCACCTATAAGAGCTTAATCAATATAATAAATTGCGTAACTTGATGCGCTTATTGTAATTTCACCAGCATGATATGCATCGGGTACATAGTTGCTCGGTGCACCATCAGCCATCATTACTTTTTCACTGCGCATGTAAGGCACTGATGGCATATCAAGTGGACTTAATGACGCACTATATAAGCCTTTCAATTCAACATCAAAATCATCAGTTAACTCTTTTGCCGCTGCTTTAGCTTGTTTAATAGCTAATTTTTGTGCTTTTTTGTGCAGCTCATCGTAGTTGCTCGCTAAAAATTGGGTTTGCCTAATTTCATTAATGCCATTATTAACTAAGCTTTGTAAAAGCTCAGGGTATTTATTAATCGCAGAAAGTTTAATTGTCAGCGTTCTCGATACTTTAAAGCCGGTAAACTCTTGCTTACCTGTTTCACGGTTATATTGATTATCGCGATAGATTGAGATTTGACCAGCATTAATATCGGCATCAGCTACACCTAGTTTTTTTACTAAACTAATTGCGTTGGCCATAGTGGTGTCGGTTTGTTTTTTTGCGGCAATTAAGTTTTTATCTATTTCAGTAATACCTACCGTTAATAGAACATGATCGGGCATAGTTGTTAGTGAAGCTTCACCTTTAACATAGATATGCGGCTCTTCAGGTGCACTGGTTGCATAGGCTGACGTACTGAGCAAAGCAGCCGTTATTATCGAAAGCGTTTTCATAAGTCTATCCTTTTAAATTTGATTGCCTTAGTTAACACCTTATGTGGTTAATTGCAGATGAACAAGCATAAAAAAACAGGCAAAAGCCTGTTTTTTAGTAATGAAGCATTAAATGCTGCAACGCTTATAGTTACGATACTTCGGTAACCAGTAGTTTCTGTCGATGGCTGCCCACAGTGCATCATCTGAAATTTCAAGGGCAACGCCCTCTTCAATCGCTTTTTTAGCGACTGCAAAAGCAATGCGTTTACTCAGCGTTTCAATTTCTGTTAACGCAGGTAATAAGCTACCTTTACCTGTATTGGCTAATGGTGATGACTCTGCCAACATTTCGCTCGACATAATTAACATTGCATCGGTAATACGCGTTGCTTTAGCAGCAATTACACCTAAACCAATACCAGGGAAAATATAGCTGTTATTACATTGAGGAATGGGGTAAGTCACGCCGTTATAAACAACAGGCTCAAATGGGCTACCTGTGGCTACAATCGCTTTACCATCAGTCCATTTGATAACATCTTCTGGGTAAGCTTCTACTTGTTTAGATGGATTACTTAACGGGAAAATAATAGGTGCTTCACATTTCGCGTGCATAGCGCGAATAACTTGCTCAGTAAATAAGCCCGGTTGACCTGATACACCAATTAAAATATCTGGTTCAGCGCAGTGCATTACATCTAATAATGACGCGTATTCGCCGCTGTAAGTCCAATCGGCTAGGCAGCTTGTTGGTTGCGCTAACATTTGTTGGAAGTCGCGTAAGCCTTCCATGCCATCAGTTAACAAGCCAAAGCGGTCAACCATAAACACTTGGCTGCGTGCTTGTGCTTCACTGATGCCTTCAGCCACCATAGTGCTAACAATTTGTTCAGCAATACCACACCCTGCAGAGCCTGCGCCGACAAACACGACTTTTTGAGTCGATAGTTTAGCGCCTTTAACACGACAAGCTGCTAATAAAGAGCCCACAGTAACCGATGCAGTACCTTGAATGTCATCATTAAAGCTACAAATTTCATTACGGTAACGCTTTAATAATGGCATAGCATTTGGTTGTGCAAAGTCTTCAAATTGCAGTAACACGCTTGGCCAACGACGCTTAACCGCTTTAATGAATAAATCTAAAAACTCATCGTACTCATCTTGCGCAATACGCTTATGTCGAGCACCCATGTACATTGGGTCGTTTAATAGTTTTTCGTTATTGGTACCTACATCAAGCATAACCGGTAATGTGTACGCTGGGCTAATACCGCCACAGGCGGTATACAAAGAAAGCTTACCAATTGGAATCCCCATACCGCCAATACCTTGGTCGCCCAAGCCTAAAATACGTTCGCCATCGGTAACCACGATAACTTTAACTTTACCTTTAGTGGCATTACGTAAAATATCGTCAATTTGAAAGCGATCTTCATAAGAAATAAACAAACCACGGGCACTGCGATAAATATCAGAAAACTTCTCACAGGCATCACCCACCGTTGGGGTGTAAATAATAGGCATCATTTCTTCAATATGATCGCGTACCAAACGGTAGTAAAGCGTTTCGTTATTGTCTTGAATGGCACGTAAATAGATGTGCTTATTTAAGTTGTCATTAAAACTTGAGTACTGTTGGTAACAACGCTCAACTTGCTCTTCTATTGTTTCGTAACGAGGTGGAAGTAAACCAGCAAGATTAAAGTTTTCACGCTCTTTTTGGCTAAATGCACTTCCTTTATTCAATAACGGGGTTTCAATTAGGCCTGGGCCAGAATAAGGAATATAAAGATAATTTGGATCGGTATTTGTAGTCATATTTCCAAGCTTTACTGAATCTTAAATAATGATCTGCCATTATCATTGTTAAAGGCTAAATTGCAATGACATTTAAGCTTGTCAGACCATTGAAAATGTACAAATACAAGCGCTACTTTAGTATGAAGCCACTCATATTTGGTGAATATGTTAGCTGCCTGATGTGGGTTTAAAACGTTAAACGCGCATTAAATAATGTGCGTGCTTTGTTTAATGGTTACAACAGTGCCAATTATGTTTAGGTTTGCTAATTTTTTTACGTTAGTTAACATGCTATTTTCAACCAAATAGTTATTAACTATTAATCTGTTACATTTAAAACAGCAGGCAGCAAACCTGCTGTTTATTATACATGTTTTAAAATTTAAATGAGGCTTTATTATTACTTAAATCAGATAACGCCATCCCTTCTCTGCGCGGATCGGCAGCGCCATACAAACGGTTGTTTTTTACCTCTACCACATGCAAGCCTGAGTTTAGGTCAATCACACGTACATCATGGCCGCGCTCTTCAAGCTCTGGTACAAGCGCTTCAAGCTCAGTACCTTTCTCAAGGCTAGTATAATCATTACGATTGGTGGTTCGGGGTAAATTAATGGCTTGTTGGGCGTTTAAATCCCAATCTAGAACACCAATAACCACTTGCGCTACATAATCAATAATACGACTCCCACCAGGAGAGCCCACTACTAAGCGTAAGCTGCCATCTTGGTTAAATACCATCACCGGTGACATTGAGCTGCGCGGGCGTTTATGCGCTTCTACTCTGTTAGCCACTAACTTGCCATTTTTACGCGGCGAAAGTGAAAAATCAGTTAGCTGATTATTTAAAATATAACCATTTACCATCACTGTTGAGCCAAACGCCATTTCAATAGAGCTGGTCATTGATACGGCGTTGCCGTTGCTATCAACAATCGATACGTGTGAGGTAGAGGGCAGCTCAAAAGAATCATCGTTTGCATAGCTTAAGTAATCTACTGGGTTGCCTGGCTGTGCTTTTTGATCTTTTTCAGTGATTAGTTCTGCGCGGGTGGCAATATAGTCTTTATCTAATAATTCTTGGGTAGGTACTTGGGTAAAGTCAGGGTCGCCAATGTATTTATTACGATCGGCAAACGCAATACGTGAGGCTTGGCTAAAGTAATGAATTGCATCGGAACTATTGGCTTTTATGCTAGCCATGTCTTTGTGTTCAAGCAAACCTAAAATTTGTAGCACTGCAACACCACCACTGCTAGGAGGCGCCATAGAGCACACATTATACACTCGGTATTTTATACAAACGGGTGCACGCTCTTTACTGCTGTAATTAGCAAGGTCTTGCACAGATAATTTACCAGGCGCGATTTTTGATTTTTGCACCGCTTTTACCATGGCTTTAGCGTTATCGCCTTTGTAAAACGCATCTATTCCTTTTGAAGCAATATCTTTATATAAATTAGCCAATGGCTGATTTTTTTTAATACTACCTACTTCAATTACTTTGCCATTAGGGAAAAAATACTCATTAATCACCGGCATACTCATTACACCTGGGTTTAATTGTCTAACCAGTAACCCATGTAATCGAGGCGATACTTCAAACCCTTGCTCAGCAAGTTTAATAGCAGGTTTAAATAAGCTAGCCCAAGGTAAGGTGCCATACTGTTTATGGGCGCTGGCAAACGCATGTAATATACCGGGTACGCCTACAGAGCGACCACCTACAACCGCTTCTATCCATTTTACTGCATTGCCGTGTTTATTTAAAAACAGGTTTGCATCGGCATTACTCGGTGCGGTTTCGCGGCCATCAAAGCTGGTAAGTTTATTATTAGCTTTGTTGTAATACATCATAAATGTACCACCACCAATGCCTGATGATTGCGGCTCGACTAATGTAAGTACTAATTGGGTGGCGATAGCGGCATCAACCGCACTACCGCCTTGGGCTAAAATGGCTCTACCCGCTTGTGAAGCATACGGGTTTGCCGCGGCAACCATATATTTATCGCCAGCCACTAAATGTTTTTGTACAACGCCTGTAGCCGCTTCAGGTTCACGTGTTTCAATTGTGCTTGCTTGCTGTGCAAATAAAGGTAAAGACAGTGCACTTAAAGAGAGAGCAAATAAAGAGTTGAGCTTAAAATTCATAATTACTGATTAAACTTAAATTGCATGGAAGATAATTGGCATCTTAAAGTTAAACAGGCACAATATGCAAAAATAAATATAAAAATGATCCCTAAATGCTTAATTTACCTCTTCAGCCGCGCTATGTTTTCCCTCCTTTGTGTTTAATTTTATTAAGCTCACTTTTAGCATGGCTGGGTATAAACGACGAACTTGAGTTTAATCGTCAACTGATTGAACAAGGCCAACTATGGCGTTTATTTACCAGCCAATTTGTACATGCCAACTGGGCGCACTTAGGGTTGAATTGTGCCGGTATCGCGCTTATATGGTTATTGCATGGTGAGTACACATCACCAAGCAGATATGGTTTTAATATTGCCACATTGGCAATTTGGTGTGGCTTAGGTGTTTTTTGGTTTTGCCCCACAATTACAATTTACACAGGGCTTAGTGCCCTATTGCATGGCGTGATCATTTGGGGAGCGATAAAGGATGTCACTGTTGGACTTAAATCGGGTTATGTGTTGTTTATTGGTGTGTGGGTAAAGTTAATCGCTGAACAAATAAATGGCCCTAGTGCTGATATAGGCGCATTGATCAACTCAACGGTGGCTGTTGATGCACATTTAATAGGCGCAATTGGTGGCGTATTGTTAGGCGCTCCTTTAATTATTAAATTCATCAGCAAAAATAAAGAATAAAAAAACGCCACATTGTGGCGTTTTTTATTAATTTACCGCTATTTATAGTGTTTCTTTAAACAACTTATAAATACGACGGTATTCGTCTAACCAGCTCGAAGGCTGCACAAAACCATGCGGCTCTACTGGGAAGATTGCTGTTTCAAAGTTTTCTTTCTCAAGTTCTATTAAACGCTGTACTAAACGCACTGAATCTTGAAAGAACACATTATCATCAACCATAGGCGCATTGATTAATAAATGCTTTTTAAGCCCTTCAGCATAGTAAATAGGAGAACTACGTTCATAAGCAATTGGGTCAACATCTGGGTGATTCAAAATGTTAGCGGTATAGCCCGTGTTGTAATGTGCCCAATCAGTCACAGGGCGAAGCGCCGCTCCTGATTGAAACAAATCTGGCGCGGTAAATAACGCCATAAAGGTCATAAATCCGCCGTATGAACCACCATAAGTACCAACCGCTTGAGTATCAACGTTGGCATTTTCAGCCATCCATTTTACGCCATCAGCTAAATCTTGTGTTTCAGGTGTTCCCATTTGGCGGTAAATAGCAGTACGCCAATCACGGCCATAACCTTTAGAAGCACGGTAATCCATATCCATCACTACGTAACCTTCATCGGCAAGTAATGAATGAAACATAAATTCGCGAAAGTAACCAGACCAACCCATGTGTGAATTTTGCAGGTAACCGGCACCGTGGTTAAAAATAACCGCTTTACGGTTTTTACCTGTTTCACCTTCTTGGTAATCAGCCGGGTAATAAACTTTGGCGTATATTGGCTGATCTGTATGGCTTGAAGGCACAGCAACAATTTTAGGCGCCGTGAGTTTTTTAGCTAAAAACGTCTCAGATACCGTGTTAGTTAAACGAGTTGCGGTTGTGTTTGCTTTAGCCTCAGCCACATAAAGCTCAGTGGGCATAGTGATTTTAGAGTGTCTTAATAATAACTTAGACTGATCTGGGCTTAAGGTATAATCCGTCATGCCATTTAAGTCTGTTACTTGCTCACTAACACCTGTTTGTGGGTTTACACGGTAAATTTCGTAAAGACCAGGATGCTCAACATTCGCTTTATAGTAAATGGCATTATTGTTATCAGTGAGGGTTAAATTAGATACTTCAAATTTACCCATAGTTAGCGCAGTCGCTTTACCATCGAGTGGCTTTTTATAAAGCTGACTATAGCCCGACTCTTCTGATAAATAATACAAGGTAGTGGAATTATTTAACCAACCAAAGTCGTTAAAGGCATAGGCAATCCACGCATCGTCATGTAAACGATGTTGAGAGACAAGTTTGTTATTTTCAAAATCTACAGTGACTAACCAACGATCTTTGTTATCCCATGCTTCAAGCATAATCGCTACTTGGCTACCATCATCGTTCCAGCTAATAGGTGATTGATTCCAACCCCAGTCTGAAATAACGTTAATACCACGAGGTTGTTTTTTAGATTTATAGGTTTTGCCTTCACGGGCGTAGTTTTCTTTTTTAACCTCAGCAAGTACATCTTCATCAAAACCAGGTAAAGTATTGAACCCTAATGTGGTTTGGCTTTGATCTGCAAGGTTAATATAAACAAGCTCAGAAGTTTGCTCTTTAGAATCAGCTACGCGGCGGCGAACTTTTTTAGGCTCTATCGTCGCATCATCAGTGATGTAATTAGGCATAATATCGCCTTCACCACGCCATGAGCTTTTTTCTTGTACGACTACAATTAACGCATCGCCATTTGGAGAAAGCTCTGCTTCATCAACCGTGTTGCCATCGCCTAAATAATAATGGGTGTTAGCAATTGAGCTGTTATTAGCTTTTACTTGCTCTTTACGCGCATGCTTATCTTGTTTATTTTTGTGCTGCAGTGCAATGTAATCAATAAGCTTATGTTGCTCTTTGGCAATATAAGTTGATGGTTCTTTTACGCCTTGTGGTTTGTCAGCGAGTTTTAAATTGGCTATTTCGCGGGTTAAACCTGTGGTTAAATCCACTTTGAAAAAGATATTACCCTGACGATACGCTAAGTTACCATCGTTTAAAAACTGTGGTTTTGACTCAGTAGCAGAGCTTTGCGTAATTTGTTTAATTACGCCTGACTTTACGTTTTTGATAAATACGTTACCCTCAAACACATAAGCTTGAAGTGATTTATCGTTAGAAAAAACAGCTTTACTTGAACCAACACGGTGTAATTTTTCTAGTGCCACTTGCTCTGCTGTTTGTGAGTTTACAGCTTGAGTGAATAAATCTCTTAGCTCACTACCTTGCTGCTTACGCGCATAAATAATGGTACTTGAATCTGCACTCCAAAAAGCGCTTTGTGGCTGGCGTCCAATCCAATCAGGATGCGCCATGGCTTGTTCAAGGGTGATTTTTGATTGGCCCAAACCTGCGGGCGTGTTAACAACATTAGCAACGGTGGTATTTGTTTGAATAGATGAGTCAGTAGAAGTTGTGGCGGTTGCGGTACAACCCGCTAACATAACACTTGATGCAACAGCGATTGCAACAAGTGTTTTAGAAGATGAGAATTTAAAAATCATAGTGCTTCTTGACGGTTATTATAATTAACCATATTTAAGCAGAAGCACCTTTATAATTGCAATTATTTAAGATAAACAACGCTGATATTGGGGTGAATAACCCGTTTATTCAACCGTTAAATCAAGCCATACCATGCGGTGGTCGCTTGATGCATTTCTATCTTTAATTAAACGATATAAGTCGCTTTGCTTTTTCGGCCAAAATACACCGCCATCTTTAATGGTTAATCCATAATTTGAAGGCAAAACGTAATCAACCCGTGCTTGCCAGCTAGCGGTATAATTTTTAGCATAAGCTTGTGAGTATTGCTCTTTAGCGCCCTCACTTGTTGGAATGAAGTCAGCGTTAATCAATGGGCTTTTAAGTATTTGATCTGTTGTATTGGTGCGCTTTTTATCACCCTCAGCAGTGGCATTTAAGTCACCTAAAATCACAAATCGGGATTGTGCTGCAAGGCCACCCTTTTTACCGCTATCATCATAGATGTAACTTTCGTTATTAACGTAATCAGCAATGAGCCTAATTTCATCATGGTTGCGAATGCCATTTCTGTCTTCATCGCCATCAAACACAGGCGGTGTTGGATGCGACGCTAACATATGGACTACTTTATCGTTTACCTTTACGGGTATATCCCAAAAAGATTTAGAGCTTAAACGTAAAGCATTCCACTCTGCATCGTTATACCAATTGGTATTGGTTTTTGGGTCAACCGGCATTTTTACATTGGGTAAATCTTTGTGCTTAAAGGTTTGCAGTGTTCTGATATTGTCAAAATCAATTGGATAACGAGATAAAAACGCCATTGCATAATGGCCTTCAAAAAAACCAAAGCCCTGTGCATCACCCATTACACCGGTTTTTTTACCATCGTTGTCTAAGTCAAACTCAGTTGCTAAGCCAGTATTAACGGGGGCGATGTAAACGTATGGGTAATCAATTGCTGCTTGATTATTTTGCCCTACATTTAAGTAGTGGCTTTTAAAATACTCAATACCTTGCTCTTTTGGAATGTAGTCAAACTCATTGAGTAACACCACATCTGGGCGGACACGTTGGATTATTTCAGCAATATTTTTAATTTGCTGGTGGTCTGAACGAAGCGCGTTTACCAATGCATCACTTTTTACTTGTTCATTTTTAGCGGTGTAATTAGTGGCGTCCATACTAACATTGAAGGTTGCTACGCGTAGCGATTCAGCCAATACAGGGCTGGTAGAAAAAACAGCAAATAACACACTGCTGATTGCTGTAATACTCAGATTACGTTTCATTATATGAATCCATCTATAATTAATAATAAAATAGTGCTGCTGACAATAACCCACAAAGTAATGGCCATCAAAAACGGCTTTATACCTGCTTGTTTAAGCACTGATAACGACAAACCACTGCCAATTAGGAACAGTGTCATCACTAATAATTGCTTAGCCGCACTATTAATAAGTTCCCATGTGGATGAAAACGAAGGCATATAAGTATTAATTAATGCGGCTAATAAAAAACCGACAATAAATAAAGGAATACTCGCCTTTTCATCAGAGCGCATAAACACACCTGCAACAGCTGTATAAGGAATGATCCACATTGCACGGGTCAATTTTACCGTAGTGGCAATACTCAGTGCCACGGCACCATAAGTAGCCGATGCCCCCACTACGCTGCTAGTATCGTGAATGGCTAATGCGGCCCACAAACCAAACTGCTGTTGGGTTAACTCAAAATAGTGCCCAATTGCGGGAAATAATAATAATCCCACGCCATTAAGTAGAAATACAATCCCTAAGGCAACGGTGACTTCGTGATCTTTAGCCTTTATGACCGGTGCCATAGCGGCAATGGCGCTGCCACCGCAAATAGCGGTACCAAATGAAATTAGCACGCCTGTATTACGATTAAGCTTAAAAACCTGGATTAAAATCTCTCCAAGCCCGATTATGGCAGTAATACTAACAATTGTTAATACTAAAGAGCTGCGTCCCACCTCAATTACTTCATTAAAATCAACAGCAAAGCCTAGGCCCACAACGGCAAGCTTGAGCATCACTTTACTGGCCTTTTGAGAAAGCTCACTAAACGGGTTGCCTAAGGTAATGGCAAATATTGCGCCTAATACCAATGCACTTCCTGCTCCTATAAACGGAGTCATACACAGTGCCAGTAATAATATGAATGTTGGCTTATGCAGTTTAGCGATCATCATAGTTTAAGCCCGAATAAGTTTATTAGTCAGTTTATGGACAACGGGGGCAACAAATACAACTGTGGGAAAGGCAATACAAAAAGCAAATAACCACGCTTTAAGCCATATAGTTACAATATTATCGACCATGCCCACATTAAATATTGAAATAACAAATGACATAAACCCAGACATGAAAAGTGCCATAAAAAAAGCAAACACAATAGTACGAAACTTTGGATGAATCATTGAAAAACAACCTTTAGAAGGTAAAGCGATAAATTGGATTAAATTTATCGCTTTATTTTTTAACTTATAATAGCGATTTGCTGGTAGCTAATACACCTGGGTAATCCTGCTCTGGCAAGCAAGATGTAAGTTCACTTAGGCGGCTACCTAATTGCTGTAAACTCTCACCCGAGACATTTATATGCCCCATTTTACGACCTGGCTTAACACTTTTACCATACCAGTGACTGGTTACATCCGCTGTTTTTAAAACATCAGCAGGAATTTGTGCTTGGCCTAATACATTGATCATAGCAGTAGGATGCTTAATTTGCGTATTACCCAAAGGTAAACCTGCGACAGCGCGCATATGGTTTTCAAATTGCGAGCAATGAGCACCTTGCTGAGTCCAATGCCCTGAGTTATGCACGCGAGGGGCAATTTCGTTAACTAATAACGTGCCCTGTACATCAAAAAACTCTATGGCCAATACACCTATATAATCAAGTTCTTGTGCTATACGAGTAAATGCTGAGGTTGCTTGGCTCTCTACTAAACTATTATCTTTACCGGCTACCGAAAGCGTTAATACACCATGGGTATGTTGGTTTTCGGTAAGTGGATAAACTGCAACGTTACCCTCTTTGTCGCGCACGCCAATAATAGAGACTTCACGATCAAACGGGATCATTTTCTCAGCAATAATTGAATGAGGTGCATGCTCTGTACCTGAGGCAATAAAGTCGGCCATTTCAGCCCAAATAGTGTCTATTTCATCATCTGATTTTAAACGCCACTGGCCTTTGCCGTCATACCCAGCTTGGCAGGTTTTTATTACTAACGGTTTGCCTAATGTTTTAACTGCTTGTTCAAGGTGCGCTTTTTCAGTAATAAGTTGGTATGGGGCACAAGCTACTTCGGTTTTATCTAACAAAGCTTTTTCAAGCGAACGGTCACCACCGGTTTTTATTGCTTGTTTACCTGGATAAAACTTATTGCTATTACAGCAAAGCGTTAATACATCATCGGGGATATGTTCAAATTCAGCGGTAATCGCATCTGCATCATCGATAGCTTGCTCAAGTGTGGTTGCATACACTTGGTTGGTTAGCGGGTGCACAATTTGTTGGCTGCCAACATCATAAGCAACCACATTTAAATTAAGCGGTGCGCCAGCAAGGCTCATCATTCGCGCAAGCTGCCCAGCACCTAAAATTAATATAGTCATTATTACTCTGCAGGATTTGGGTTAGCTAGAATAGTGTCGGTTTGCTCTTTACGAAACGCTTCAATTTTGGCGAAAATTTCAGGGTTTTGACAGCCTAATATTTGTGCAGCCAATAAACCGGCATTAGCTGCACCAGGCTCACCAATAGCCAATGTGCCAACAGCAACGCCCTTAGGCATCTGGCAAATAGACAATAATGAATCAACACCATTTAACGCTTTTGACTTAACTGGAACGCCTAAAACAGGCAATGATGTAAACGCTGCAGCCATACCCGGTAAGTGGGCTGCCCCACCTGCGCCTGCAATAATTACTTTAATGCCACGCTCGCTTGCTGAACTTGCATAATCGGCAAGTAATTGAGGAGTGCGGTGAGCAGAAACCACTTTAGTTTCATAAGCAATGCCAAATTTTTCTAGCATCAGCGCAGCGTGTTCCATGGTTGGCCAATCTGATTTAGAACCCATAATAATGCCAACAGTCATAAATACTCCTCAGTAATGTATTTTAAAAATAGCGGACTTATGTCCGGTTTTATGGCGGGTATTATATACTTAAATGCCGCAGTAATGCGACCAGCAGGCAATAAAAAAGCCATGTTAAACATGGCTTTTTTAAAATGCTTGAAATACTTGCTGTTATGCTTCTTTACTCGCCAAATATTCGCTGTAGTTTCCTCTAAAGTCGATTATTTTACCGTCTTTAATTTCCCAAATACGGGTAGCAACTGATGATACAAACTGACGATCGTGTGATACAAACATCAAGGTACCTTCATACGCTTCAAGTGCTAAGTTAAGCGCTTCAATTGATTCCATATCCATGTGGTTCGTCGGTTCATCCATTAATAAGATATTTGGTTTATGCATCATGATTTTACCAAACAGCATACGACCTTGCTCACCACCTGAGATAACTTTTACAGATTTTTTAATATCGTTTTGCGAAAACAACATACGACCCAAGAAACTACGAACAACTTGCTCGTCATCACCCTCTTGCTGCCACTGCTCCATCCACTCAAATAAGTTCATGTCTTTTTCAAACTCATCGGCATGATCTTGTGCATAATAGCCAATGTTAGCATTTTCGGACCATTTAAACTCACCGCTTTTAGGTGCTAAACGCCCTGCTAAGGTGTTTAGTAGTGTTGTTTTACCCACACCATTCTCACCAATAATAGCAATGCGTTCACCTACTTCAACTAGGCCTTCTAATCCTGAGAATAAAGTTTCTTCAAAGCCTTGCGATAAGCTGGTCATTTCAAGCGCGTTACGGAATAACTGCTTTTCTTGTTCAAAACGAATAAATGGCGACTGACGTGATGAGGCTTTCACTTCGTCTAATTGAATTTTATCAATACGTTTTGCACGTGAAGTGGCTTGCTTTGCTTTTGAGGCATTAGCAGAAAAGCGCGATACAAACTGCTGTAGTTCAGCAATTTGGCTTTTCTTTTTGGCATTTTCACTCAATAAACGTTCGCGAGCTTGAGTTGCTGCAAACATATATTCATCGTAATTACCCGGGTAAATACGTAGCTCACCATAGTCAATATCGGCCATGTGTGTACAAACCGAGTTTAAAAAATGACGGTCATGCGAGATGATAATCATGGTACAGTCACGTTGATTAAGTACATCTTCTAACCACTTAATCGTGTATATATCCAAGTTATTGGTAGGCTCATCAAGCAACATGATATCAGGGTCTGAAAACAACACTTGAGCTAATAGTACACGCAATTTAAAACCGGGTGCGATTTCAGACATAGGGCCGTAATGTTGCTCTGTCGCTATACCAACACCTAATAATAGCTCACCCGCTTTTGACTCGGCAGAATAGCCATCCATTTCAGCAAACTCAGTTTCAAGGTCGGCTACTTTCATGCCATCCTCTTCACTCATCTCAGGTAGGCTATAGATACGGTCACGCTCTTGTTTAATATCCCAAAGCTCTTTGTGACCCATAATTACAGTATCGATCACTGAGTACTCTTCGTAAGCGAATTGATCTTGATTTAGTTTAGCAACACGTTCATTAGGATCTGTGCTTACATTACCCGATGATGGCTCAAGCTCACCGCTTAGAATTTTCATAAACGTTGATTTACCACACCCATTGGCACCAATTAAACCATAACGGTTTGATTCGCCAAATTTAGCTGAGATATTTTCAAATAACGGTTTAGCACCAAATTGCATGGTGATGTTAGC
Organism: Pseudoalteromonas sp. NH0006-26; assembly: GCF_057552415.1. The sequence continues at coordinate 13,708 of NZ_BAAJMJ010000011.1, read as the reverse complement.
TGTACTAATAATAGCGCTACCCTCCAAGGGAGACTGAAGTATTTAAATTGCGCGCAGTTTAAACCAAACGAGTGATTTTTTCTATGAAAGTTTATGTAACAACCTAAAGTAAACAAGCGCTGTTTATTAACTATTAAAGCATTAAAACAGACAAAGGAATGGACGGATAAATGGACAAAAAAGCTGAGTAAAATTCACTCTTGTGCTGTTTATGCAGTAAAAATATGTTTAATAAAAAAACAATCGCCGTTACAGACAAATAACTAAATTAAACGTGCTAAACCGCTAATTGGTCGCATTTTACTTTTATTAACATTTTATACGGCTATATTAACGTTTTTTATAGTATTAGAGTTTTAGCTCTACCTATGCCGAAAGTAATAACTATGAAAAAAACTCAACTCCCCCTCCCCTGCATTTAAGCCAAATGTCTTATTCCAAAATTCGATAGTAGTTTATACGGCTACAAAATGAAAACAGCATTAACTTAAAATGAACAACACCCAATTTTTGCATCAATATTCATTGATAATTTTTCACTTTTGAGCCTTTTATTGCTTTGCTAGTCTGCACCACTTCAAATTTAGTAATCATAAAAACGTCTTTATTAGGCAAGGCACACACAATGAAAATAAAATTAGTATCGCTGGCGATTGCAGGTGTTTTAGCTACACCGAGTGTTTCAGCAATTGAAGTATTTAAGGATGAAAAAAATACAGTCGCTATTGGCGGTTATATTGATGCGCGAGTAATTAATACTCAAGGTCAAAATGAAGTGGTTAATGGTGCCTCACGAATTAATTTTGATTTTAAACGCCAATTAAAGAATGGCTGGGAAGCGCTGACCAAAATTGAATGGGGCGTAAACCCAGTTGGTAGTAGTGATATTGTGTATAACAACCGTTTTGAGTCAATTCAGGATGAGTTTTTATATAACCGTTTAGGCTATGCTGGTTTAAAGCACGACAAATACGGCCAAATTACCATTGGTAAACAATGGGGTGCATGGTTCGACGTAGTATATGCAACTAACTATAGCTATGTTTGGGATGGCAACGCCGCCGGTGTGTATACCTATAACAAAGACGACGGTGCTGTAAATGGTACTGGCCGTGGCGATAAAACATTGCAATACCGTAATAGTTACGGTGATTTTGATTTTAGCGTACAAACTCAGTTAAAAAACAGCGCATTTTACACTTGTGATGTAACGGATATTACAGAGTCACAATGCCAGGCTAATTTTGAATCGGGCGATACTGCTGCACAACAAGTTGAATTTAACTATACATTTGGTGGTGCAGTAACTTATAACGTGACTGATAAGCTAAAACTGACCGCGGGTATTAACCGCGGCGAGTTTGAATTAACTTATGGAGACGGAACAACTCGTTCAGTTGACGATTTAATTTACGGTGCGGGTGTTATTTGGGGCAATATTGATGCGCCAGGTTTATATGTAGCAGCTAATATAAACAAAAACGAAAACCACGATACAGATAACATTGGTCGCTTAATTGAAGATGCAATTGGTATTGAAACATTTGTGTCGTATCGTTTTGAAAACGATTTTAGACCATTTATTGCCTACAACTTGTTTGACGCTGGCGACGATTACGTTATTCAGCCAAATTTCAATGCTGATCCTAATGATGTATTTAAACGTCAATTTGCTGTTATTGGTGTTCATTACTTAATAGATGAAAACACCCAACTTTATGTAGAAGCACGTAAAGACTTTGGTGATTTTGAAAGTGATAATAAACAACAGCAAGCACAAATGGAACAGTCAGAAGATGACGGTATTGCTTTTGGTTTTAGATACGTTCTTTAATGGCCTGTTGAGCTTTCAAGCTTAAAATCGCAAAGCTAAACTTAAAGCCCTGCAAAATAGCAGGGCTTTTTTTATTGTTCTTGCAGAAGGTTTAACTACTTTCTCTTAAATGCTTTTTTTAACGCACGCGTCCCCTCTTTTGGCCCTAGAATAAGCCACAAAAAAACAACCCCACCTGGGACTAAAACTGCTTTTAGGATCGGGCCGAGAATAAAAGAATAAAAATAAATAAGTGGAATAAAAAGTACATAACCAATAACACGTTTGATAAACTCCATGTATCACCTTTAGATTAATTGAGCATGCTCACAAATTTAATTGAGCGCGCTCAGTTAATCAAGTGCTAATTTAGGCCCAACTTCCAACAAAGATATAAAGCGTTGAATAGTATGAGTAAAAAAGAAAAAACACGGGATAAAATTTTAGCTTCAGCATGGGAGCTTTTCTTATTACAAGGTTATGACCACACATCAACAAGGGAAATTGCTGTTGCAGCTAATGTGGCAGTGGGTACGGTGTTTAGCCATTTTGAAAATAAAATTGATTTGCTTATGGCAGGTATGCAGCAACAAATTGAAGTTATTATTGAGCAAGCAAAACAGTCAGATACTCAGCGACCTCCTCGATTAAAGTTACGCCACTACGCTCACCCCCTCTACTCCTTTTATTGTGAAAACAGTGAATTTAGTAAATTACTAATTAGCGACATTATTTGGCGTGCTGATTTTTTTAAAGCACAAATGGATGAATTTAAAAAACTGCTATTTAGTGAACAACCAGAATTTGATGAAACAAAAGCAAGTGTGATGATGGACTGCTATTTTATGACCCTGATCACAGGTTTAAACGACGAGCTACCTAATGCAGAAAGCATGCTAAGGCAATTGAGCAACAAAATTGCATTGTTGTAACGTCAATTAATAAAAGGCTTGAGTTTAATTCTGTGAAGTACTAAAACACTAATGGAAAATCCGATGTTAGCTGCAATCAACGTGTGTTATTTGAACATCTAAAGAATGACATTTTTGCTTCGATCTGGTTTTCCTGCGGCTACACAACTCACTTAATAAAACGCGTAGTATAATTAACAACAAACGATCAACGTACATAAATAAACCTACCTCTGGTTATCGTTCTTAAAATTAATCAATAGCTGAGATTGCCTTTAATATAAGTTTAGTATGATGTGTTCTTTTATCTATTACCCACCAGCAATAAATTCTAAATATGGCTATATTTAAATTAAAGCGGTCACTGATTAATTAAACGACGTGTTAGTTTGCGGGCTTAAGAACTCGGTATAATTTAATAGTGCTATATCTACACTCAGTGCAGGGTTTTGATTATGTTCAGCATTACTGTTAATTGTATTTCCCCATTTAAGCCAGCTGTTTGGATGTTTTGCTAAACTAGTAACTAAATTATTATATGCAGCTAACATTAGGGAATGTTCTGCCCCACCAACAGTGATATATAAAAATGTTGGCTGTTTTATACTATTCACGTTTGTTTTTAAAAACGTATCGAACCGTTTTGTCACTGTCATATCGTCATACCAAGCGGCTGGGCTAAAAACAAAATAAGCATTAAATAGCTGAGGCTTACTATGTAAAGTATATAGAGTAAAGCTCCCACCTGCAGAAAATCCTATTAACCCACGTTGACTAGTTAACTTATAATTAGCCGCTATATATGGCAGTAATTCTTGCTCTATAAAAGCTAAAAACAAATCAGCTTTACCAAAAAGTTCAGGCGAAGTTTCATTATTAGGTCGAGGATTTATATTAACGTCCTTCCTTGCATAAGGTGGTACAAGATCACGATTTCGAGTATCAGTAAAAAACTGATTAGGTATGGCAACTAAAATAGCCTCATTAAATATACTTTCTGGATTTAATGCTTTTAGCGCCTTATCCCAATTAGCTAAATTAAAATTGCCATCTGTTTTTATAAAAAGTGGATAAGCTTTAGTTTTATCATAATTGTTAGGTAATCTGATAAATATTTTTCGAGACTCTTCAAGTACTTTCGAATCTAGGGTTACATCAACAAACTCTGATACATCATTTTGATAATAACTAAACCCAATTGTTGCAACCCCAAATTCACCAACAGCAAACAACAGATTCAAAATAATCGTTTTTTTAATTCTCATGCGGGGCTCATTTTAGTTAATTGCTTATGCCATACACCACTATTAAGTTGCTGGTTAAATACAAAGCCAAGTTTAGTGAGTAAGTTATAACAGCGAACATTTTTACCATGAATTTCTGCGTATAGGTGCTCAATGTTTAATGAGCTATGCACCTCACTGATAAAGCCTTTAAGTACTTCATGCATTAAGCCTTGTTGCCAATAAAAAGGATCGAGCTCAAAGCCCAAATAAGCAGTTTTAGTCTGGTTATTAATGTTATACAGACCACAAGTACCAATGAGGTCGCCTAATATATTATGTTCAATCGCAAGCCGAACACCTTCACCTTGATAATAACTCGATATATCATCTTGAATTAACTGCTTAATATGCTCTTTATTAAGCGGCGCTTTATAATCATTAAATTCATAAACAAGGGGATTATTCAAAATATTTAATAGCGCTGCGCCATGTTTGTGAGTAATTAAACGAAGAGTTACACGGGGTAATTTTATACTTTTAAACATGCCTATGCCAAATAAAGTAAACGCGCTTTAAATAGCACTTTATAGAACGTCATTATTAACTTACCATATCGTATTAACAAGCATTAATTGAGATAAACTATGAGCGACAATTTTAAAGTAATACAACCAACTACTACTGTTTACTGCCCAAAACGTGGTGAAGGTTGGACCCTTACCGGCATTACTAATATTAATGAGTTTACATCGGTTATGTTTGATGGCGTTCGTTATACCTTACCAGCGAGAGAAATTGTTGAGCAGTTGTTACCTAACCAATTAGCGCGAGAACAGGAAAATAGCTAACTTAAACGTAATTTATTGCTTTAACCATATAAACACAGTTATCTGGTAATGTGCTTTTCTCTTGATTCGCCGCAACTATAAATCCTAGCTTTTTATAAGCCAAAACTGCTGCTAGGTTATTTTCATAAACAAACAATGAACTATCAGTAACATTTAAGTTTAATTGCCCATGTTTACATAGTTTTTTAATCAGGGGGGCAGCAATTCCCTCACCTCTACGCATTGGGTTTACTACTAAACGCGCCAAGTGACATTTGTTTTTTCGTTGATAATATTGCCCAAATGTTGTCCAACCAATACAAAAGAAGCAGAATCATCAAGGTTTAAGTCCTCAATAAACGTCTTCTTTGTAAATGGATACCTAAAATAAGGACCAGCCCATTGAGCTGTTTCATTTTGATTATTAAACCAGCTCATTAGCTCGATGATATGCGTATTATTAAGTGGTTGTAATGTCATTAAGATTACTTACTCCTTCAAAACGCCTCATCTTCACTGTATACATTTACATTAAGTTCATCGTTATCTTCAAATACGACAAACGAAATAGGCCTGCAACACACTTGGCAGTCTTCTATGTATTGCTCATCAATATCAGCCACATCAATTAATACTTCTATAGATTCGCCACAGTAAGGGCAACTAATCGACTTTTCGGTTAACTGGTTCATATCTTACCTACTATTCGTATGACTGTATGATCTCACTTTAGTAAACAACCTTATATAAGACAATGCTGGTAAAGTGACTTAATAATTCAAATTTAAACAGCGTTAGCTAAAATTTTGTTTAACTTAGATAAATCAATTAGTTTATATTGATCTTGCTGTAAAAAATAATCACATTGCCAACGTTGAGTGCTTTTTGCTGCGTTACTAAATACGCCTGAACCATTCAGAGCCCTACTTTCGCTCCAAGGTGGAAACACCCTAAAAGCCGTTTTTCCTTTACGGTTAGTACCTGTAACTATGCCTTTTTTAACTAACAACTCAACCGGAAATAAAAATAAACCACTTTGTATATTTGCTAATTGGTTATTAATAGTGGTTAATCCATCACTTACAACCGCTACTAATAAATAGTCAAACTCGTTGGTAAATGGGATTGGTTTAGAATTACTTCCATCCGCTGGCCGTTTCCATAGTGCTAAAAAAGCGCCCGGTCTATCGGGAGTAACTTTAGCTTTTCTGTAAATTATTCGCTTATGGTTTATAGTGAATGCAAATCCATGGTACTGAGCATTTTGACTATGAGGTATTAACTCATCAGCGTTTGGAAGTTTATACCCTAATGGAGTAAAGTTGTTTTGTAGAACGACTAACAATTCATCATACAAATTATCAGTCGTCATTAAACTTTTCATATATAGCATCCGTTTTATATAAAGTAAGTTCAAACCCTTCAGCCATTTTGTAATGAAAGAGTTTTTAAAGTTAGCGGGTCTTACTATACAAGTATTTATACATAACTACAGGTGATAAATTTTTATGAAACACACTTTAGCGCTAGCATTAACCTCTGTGGGGCTTTTGTTTAGCTCATTAACGTACGCTAAAACTGAACAAGCTATTTTAGCCGGAGGCTGTTTTTGGTGTATGGAAAGCGATTTTGAAAAACTCGAAGGTGTAACCGATGTGATCTCAGGTTTTACCGGCGGTGAACTTAAAAACCCTACCTACAATGGTAATCACCGCGGCCATTACGAAGCCGTTCTAGTTACCTACAACACTGACGTATTAAGCTATCAAGATATTTTAAACCATTACTGGGTTAACATTGACCCTTTTGACGCCAAAGGCCAGTTTTGTGATAAAGGCCCAAGCTACCGTAGCGCGATTTTTGTTGCTAATGAGCAACAGCGACAATTAGCTAAGCAATCTAAACAAGCTGTAGTTAACGAATTTCCTGATCAAACAGTGGTAACGCCAATTCTCGACGCTAAAACCTTTTACCCGATAAAAGGCGATGAAAGTTATCATCAAGATTACTATAAAAATAATCCTATTCGTTATAACACCTATCGCTGGCGCTGTGGTCGCGACAGTCGCCTAGAAGACATTTGGGGCGATAGAGTTACCCATTAAGTTTATTAAACCAAAAAGGCTGCAAAAAATGCAGCCTTATTAATATTTAAGCTATGATGATTTCTTTTTTACAGGAAACACCTTAAACCAAAATGCCATTTCAAAAACAAAGCCCGAAATAATAAAAATAAATAAGCCGGTAGTGCTACCGTATGAATAACACGCAATAGCGGCAATAATTAATGCAGCTAAAATCAACCATTTTATAAATACATTCATCTCTAATACCCTATTGGTTAATAATATAATTTGAATTAGCAACTATCAGTTATTTCTTGATTCTTTAATAAAGCGATATCTAAATTCAGACAAGTAACCGAGTACCATAACCAACATTGTAGAATTAAAATCACCATTAATAAGAAGCGTCCAAATATACTCTTTAGTATTAAAGCTGATGTATACGCTCATTACAAAAGCAACAATGCTACACCCCTTAAATGTCCATGAATATTCACCAAAAAAAGACTCAAACATACTTTTGTCAATAGGTTTATCTTCCATAATAACTCCTTGCATTTACGACGTTTTTTAATAAGTTTGCTTATCGTAATAGTTAGCTTATTGTGTGTCTATTATATCGTTAAAGTTAAATGTTACGGTTTGTTTCTGCATCGCTTTTATTATCAATAAGGGTTATTTGAAGAACCTTAAGTTACCAGTGTGTCCATACAAGTACATCCTAGCTTAAAACAAGTTACTAGATGATTTAATTCAAAGGTAAAATTTTTTGTTGCCACAAAAGGGACTAATGAGTACTTTAATTAAATAACTAGTTTTATAACCTAACCTAGTTATTAAGTACTAAATACAATTTCATACCTTAAATTTATACAGGAGATTTTCCTTGCTTGATATCATCGCGCTTTTTATAAAAGTAAATCATTACAAAACATTTAATGAAGCGTCAGTAAAGTTAAATATTCCTTTACCCACGTTACAAAGAAAAATAAAAAAACTTGAAGAAGACTTATCGTTAGCGTTGTTTTATCGTGAAAAAGGAAGGCTGCGATTAACAGAGCCTGGAAAGAGTTTCTATAGCCACTGCCTAGCCCATGTAGAAGGTTTACAAACTACGCTGTGCAATTTTAAGAACTTCAGTGAAAATAAAGTGAGTAAAATTAAACTAATAGCGCCGCAAAACTTTATAAAGAGTGTGTACTTCTCAGGCGTTATAAATCAATTCACATTACTTTATCCAAATATTAAGATTCATATGATGCTATCGGATGAACGCCTTGATTTAAAAGCCACTGAGTTTGATTTAGCCATTAGAATTGGAAAACTAGATAGCTCACAAAATATATGTAAAGTTATTAACCAAATGAGTTTTGTTTTAGCTTGTTCATCGAGTTTAATTGAGCAATATGGCATACCAAGTAATTTTGACGATTTAGCTAAACTACCCCACATATCGTGCTCGCCATTCGAAAACTGGTCCTTTAAAACAAATAAAAGTGAACAGGTAATTTTTAAACCTCAAGCCAACTTTATTTCTAACGATATAGAAATGTGTGCATTAGCTGCTATTGAAGGAAGAGGTGTTTATTATGGTCCAAAATATTGTTTATTACCGCATATAAAAGACCAAAGCCTAGTAGAGGTATTAACTCAGTACACACCCATTAAGCGAGATGTAAACCTGATATGGCCTGATAAACTAATTCCAAAAAGTACACGCTACTTAATCGATTTTTTAGAGCATTCTCTTAAAGGGATCAAAATGTAGATACCTCATCACTTATACTTTTATTAATTTTTTGTAATGTTTAAGCAACTAATATTTTTGAAAAACCAACTTTCATTTAAGTCTCTATAAAAAATTAGCTAGTTCTTTAGAATCAAAATCGGTCCAAAATTAGATTATTTAATTAGGGCCTAGTTTAAATATAATTTTTTAAAGGATGTAACTTAATGAAAAAAATATTACCCCTATTGCTTTTGTCACACACTAGTTTTGTAAGTGCCAACACAACGGCAATTTATCCAGATCAACTTAAAAATGAAAGCTTAGGCGCTGGATTATGCTCAGCTGATAATAGATTAATAACAAAGGCCGAAGCGCAAACCTACAGAAACGAGCTTATTAATAAAATGGGTAAGTGGCAAATAACGGGATTAGCTGATGGTTGGGTTATTATGGGCTCTGGCTACGCAGGTGAAATAAAACAAGGGTCTGCTGCAAATTCTTGGTGCTACCCTACCGATCCCATTAATGAAATTCCTACATTAAGTCCAGTAAAAGTATCCCCTGGCAGTCAAAGCCAAATTAAATGGGACTTAGTAAATCAAAAAGAGAGTTTTATAAAACCCCTTTCATACCTTGCTCACACAATGGGATTTGCGTGGGTTGGTGGAAATCGTTCAAGCTATGTTGGTGATGACATGGAGGTGACCAAAACGGGCTCAGGATGGAAAATACAAGGTTACAACGGTGGCAGTTGTGATGGTTATCGATGTGACGAGAAAACAGCGATTACCGTATCTGACTTCGAATATGTGATGGATAACGAATCATATAAAATAACAGGTGATATTGTTACTGCTGACAAAGAACTAATTAAAACGTTATCAGTCCCTGCAGTGAATGACACTTCAGCAGCTCAAATATCTGTCGTTACAATTGAATACGATGCAGCAACCAATTGGTCAAAAACCAATGACTACAGTATTTCAGAATCTGTTACCCTTGAAAACACATGGAAGTCCCCTTCTGTTACTGGTGGATCAGACACTTCATTATCTGTCACAATCGCAGCGGAGCAAGCTTGGGGAACAAGTAACGGCGGCTCTGAAGCCGAACGTGTTGTTGTACAGGCAAGAGCCAATGTACCAGCATACACACAGCTTAATGCAAAGGTCGATTTGTTTAAATCATCAATATCGTATCCTTATGCATTTGATGCAGATATTACCTATAACCTATCAATAGATGGCTTTATGCGATGGGGAGGCAATGCTTTATTAACTCACCCAGAAAACAGACCTGATGAAACAGCTAATTTTGTAATTGGTCGTTGGGCAGGTCAAGAAAAAAGCATTGAGTATCAATGGGAACACCGCTATATACCAGGTGAGAATAAAAAATGGGATTGGCCTTGGATGATACAACAAACAAGCTTATCAACAATGCAATACTATTTAAGTCATGTTTTAAGACCTAAAAAAACAACCCTAACAGGCCACTTTTATGCACAAAGTCAATTTGCTGGTAGCGTTTATTTTGGTGACGAAACACCACTTGTCACCAACCAAAGAAGTAAGCGAAGCATTTCAACGAGTGAATACTCTAGTGCTGAAAAGTTAAAAAAAGAGTTTGAAGATGCTGGTTTTAAAAATGTAATTGTTAATATTGAAATGATTGATTTATAAATCCCCGCGGGCTCTCATAATGAGAGCCCTATTTTATCAGTTAAAACTAAAAATATAATTATTACCCACCTCTTTTACTGTTCACTTTAATAGAAAACACATTCAGCTAAACCAACTTCGCCTTTAGTTTATTTAAAAGTTATGCTTTGATGCACTAATAAAAGGTTTAATCTCTTGAGTCTACTAACTAGATTTCAGTACAACATAATTATAAAAATAATAAGAGAACACAATGACAAAAAATACAAACAATAGCGTAGTAATACTCAGTGCGGTTCGTACCGCAATTGGTGGCTTTGGTGGCAGCCTTAGAGATTTTAGCCCCGCTGAGCTTGGCACACTGTGCGCAAAAGAAGCACTAACCAGATCTCAGCTTACCCCTGACCAAATTGGCACATGTGTGGTAGGCAAAGTTATTCATAACGGCCCAAAAGACGCTTACCTATCAAGGGTCATTGGACTAGATGCTGGGTTACCTATAAGCAGCCACGCTGTAACGCTTAATCGCTTATGTGGCTCTGGCCTTGAAGCCATTATACAAGCGGCACAACAAATTCAATTAGGTGATGTAGATGCAGCCCTTGCTGGCGGAGCAGAAAGCATGAGTAGCTCTGCCTATACCCTCGAAAGTAATCGCTGGGGGCAAAAAATGGGTAATAGCACTATGGTTGATGAGCTTACCACGACCTTACAAGACCCATGGGATAATAACCCGATGGGAATAACTGCTGAAAACATCGCAGAAAAATATTCAATTAGCCGTCAGCAGCAAGACGAGTATGCAGCAAACAGCCATCATAAAGCTGCAAAAGCCATTGCTGCAGGTCATTTTAAACAGCAAATACTCCCTGTAGAAATCAAGTCGCGAAAAGGGACGCACATTTTTGACACCGACGAACATGTTCGCGCCGATACCACAGTCGATAAACTTGCAACTTTAAAGCCCTACTTTAAAAAAGATGGCACCGTTACCGCAGCAAGCTCATCAGGTATAAACGATGGTGCAGCCATGTTGGTACTTATGTCAGAGCAAAAAGCAAATGACCAAGGCTTAAAACCGCTCGCTCGTTTAGTGAGTTATGCCAGAGCAGGCGTTGATCCTACTTTAATGGGTATCGGCCCTATTCCTGCAGTACAACAGGTATTTGAAAAAACAGGCTTAACCATCGACGATATAGATGTGATTGAGTCTAACGAGGCCTTTGCAGTACAAGCACTGTGCGTTGCTAACGAATTAAACTTTCCTGCCCATAAGGTAAACCCGAATGGCGGCGCCATTGCCTTAGGCCACCCTGTAGGCGCAACAGGTGCAATTTTATCAACTAAATGCTTGTACGAACTTAAACGAATTCAAGGTAAATATGGGTTAGTCACAATGTGTATTGGTGGCGGGCAAGGCATTGCAGCCATTTTTGAAGCGCTTTAGTTTTAAGTTTGTAACAGCTGCTTTATATCACATTAGGTTTAAACATAAGGGCTCCATTCACTAGGAGAACCAACAGACGCTTTGCTTTTAGAGGAAAAACAGGGAGCAAAGCGCTGCTACACCTTATTGCTTAACAACAAAAAGCTTGCCTCAAACGTTGGCAAAACTCTCGTCTACAAAACGTGTTTTATAGTTAACCTTCTTACGCCTACTAAAACACCACCAAATGAGATTAAAAATAATATTGGTAAAAACAGTAATGTTTGTGTGTTATCTAGGTTTATAGCTGGGCTGCCAATAACTGCCAGCGTATTAATTAACAGCAGTATTAAGCTTGATTGCAGATAGCCCTTGTAACCTATAGCCCCTGCAAACAACAGCATAATAAATGAACCTGATATTGCAGGCGTAAAAGGTGCCGCAGCGAGTAACATACAAACAAACGAAAATATAACAGCACATCCAATTATTACTTTAAACATAACAACCTCCTTGATAAATGGCTTTAAATCCACCAGCTATTTATAACTGTATTACTAAAAATCGTATTCCCCCTAAGGGCCCAAAACTAATTTTTAGTTTATTAATAACCTCAATATAAAAACTACCTATTCCCAAACTGCCGTTCACAGGGCTCTCCGTCTTTATCACCGTCCATTTTAGTATTTGGGCAATGTTGAATAAAAAATAATGCCTCTGCATACGAGGTCATTTGGCTACAATGTTGGCGGCCATCACAGCGAAATGCTTGCTGTGTTTTAGTAAGTGAGTTTGAACTCGCGGGCATAAATGACTCTAAATTAGCGTTAGTCACTACAGGTGTTTGCTTGGTATTTAAAAAACCGGTTTTATACACGCTAAAGCTAATACTAACAATAATACCAAACGTTATGAGTTTCATTAAAGGTGAGTTTTTACGTGCGGTTTTACTTATTCTAACCGGCCTTGTTGAAGTGTTTATGTGTGGTTGTGCTAATACGCCCTCAATACGGCAATTTACAGCTTTAGTTTTACCGTTGGGATCAGTCGCTACCTCAAAGTAAATAATGTCGCCCACTTTAGGTTTACGGCTCATGTGTTTGAGCGATGAAATGTGTATAAAGGTATCGTGTTGCAGTGTGGTTGATTTAATAAAGCCAAAGCCTTTATCGTCATTCCACGATTTTAATAATCCTTTGTTCATCCTTGAAACATCCATTTAATAGTTGTTAATTTTACACCCGTTTTAAAAGAGGCTCAAAACCAAGCACACCTTGGCGAGCCCACCTACAACCATAGTTTTCCTTATTGACTAACTCATTTTGCAAAAAAGCGTATTTTTGCTTCTTTTAATGTGCTTAAAAATACAGAAAACGCACAAATACCGCCCACCATAAATACAATTTGAAAACTAGATAGTGACGAGAAACTAAATTGCTGAGAATACATGTACTGCCCAAGTAACTGTGCAAAGGTAAACACGCCTAAAATAATTAACAATGGGCACACAACTAGCGTAAACCAAAACCAAATACGTTTAATACCTTTCATAATTGATACCTTCCATAAAAAATCCTTTTCCCTAATTTGACTTAGAAATTAATTAGCCAGTGAACCACCAGCATTTTAAAAGCAGCTTATAAGGTTGCCGCATGAACTTGATGTCTGAAGTCAAGATTTGACCCCTATGGTTTTAGTCCTTTTAATTGACTTGTTATATGCCGTAGTCTCGTTCTACTTTAGATATACGCACTTTAAAGGAAGCATACCAAGATTTACGCCCAGTTTTTTGAGCCTCTAAATGCTCAGAGTTTGCCTTCCAATTCTTAATTGAATCTAAATCTGCCCAGTAAGAAACTGTTATTCCCACATCTTCTCTAGCGGATTCTACACCAAGAAAGCCAGGTTGTTGCTCTGCTAACTCAACCATTCTATTGGCCATTTCACCGTAACCATTGTCACCTTCTGTTCGTGTCGAGGTGAAAATGACAGCATAATATGGTGGTTTAGGCGTATTCGCGATAACTGACATTTGTGCTCCTAGGCATA
>NZ_BAAJMJ010000010.1:0-120117 GCF_057552415.1 Pseudoalteromonas sp. NH0006-26 | reverse complement strand
ATGCGGTTTTACGCGTTCAAACTTTGCTTTTGCCATCTTAAAAAATTCCTAATAAAGAAATTAAAGTCTAACTCACTATTAAGTTAAACAAGCTAAAAATCATATTACAGCGCGAGCTGAAATTATTGTATCTGCAACCTGCTTAGAGGCTTCAGCGTACTTCAAAAACTCCATAGAGTATGAGGCACGGCCCTGTGTTGCAGATCGTAAAGCAGTCGCATAACCGAACATTTCAGAGAGTGGTACCACAGCATTAATTTGCTTAAGGCCACCAAGTGCATCTTCCATGCCTTCGATCATGCCGCGACGACGGTTTAGGTCGCCAACTACATCACCCATGTTTGCTTCAGGAGTGAGTACTTCAACCTTCATTACTGGCTCTAAAAGTGCAGGGTTTGCATCTAGCGCACCTTGTCTCATAGCCAGTGAACCTGCTATTTTAAATGCCATTTCATTCGAATCTACATCATGGAATGAACCATCATATAAAGTCGCTTTAACACCAAGTAATGGGTAGCCTGCCAGTACACCTTGAGCCATTTGCTCTTGGATACCTTTGTCTACCGCAGGGATGTATTCTTTCGGTACTGAGCCACCTACGGTTTCGTTAACGAACTCGTAAATTGGGGCTTCATCATCCGAAATATCCATCGGTTCAAGTTTAAGCCAGACGTGACCATATTGACCACGACCACCTGATTGACGTATAAACTTCCCTTCAACTTCAACAGTTGAACGAATAGCTTCTCGGTATGCAACCTGCGGCTTACCAACGTTACATTCAACACTGAATTCACGTTTCATACGGTCGACAATGATATCAAGGTGAAGTTCACCCATGCCAGAGATAATAGTCTGGCCTGATTCTTCGTCAGTTTGTACGCGGAAAGACGGATCTTCTGCCGCTAGTTTTCCTAGCGCGATACCCATTTTATCCTGGTCAGCGATTGTGCGAGGCTCAACCGCAACAGAGATCACTGGTTCTGGGAACTCCATACGCTCAAGCGTAATGATAGAGTTCGGATCACACAGTGTCTCACCTGTTGTTACGTCTTTGAGACCAATAGCCGCCGCGATGTCGCCTGCGTAGACTTCTTTGATCTCTTCACGTGAGTTTGAATGCATCTGAACGATACGACCAAGACGCTCACGCTTACTTTTTACTGGGTTATATACCGCGTCACCCTGTTTAACAGTACCAGAGTAAACACGGAAAAAGGTTAAAGTGCCAACAAACGGGTCTGTTGCAATCTTAAAAGCAAGTGCAGCAAACGGCGCTTTATCATCAGCAGGACGCTCTTCCTCAGTACCATTTTCTAAGATACCTTGGATTTGTTTCACTTGTGTTGGTGAGGGCATATATTCAACAACGCAATCAAGCACAGCTTGAACACCTTTGTTTTTAAATGCACTACCACACGTCATGGGAACAATTTCGTTCGCTAATGTGCGTTGACGCAAAGCATTTTTAATTTCTGCTTCGCTTAACTCTTCACCTTCTAAGTATTTATCCATTAGTTCTTCAGTAGCTTCAGCAGCGCTTTCAACTAAGTGAGAGCGCCATTCTTCGGCTAGTTCCTGAAGTTCTGCCGGTATTGCCTCATAAGAGAAAGTCATCCCCTGGTCTTCATCATTCCAGTTAATGGCTTTCATTTTAATAAGGTCAATAACACCTTTAAAGTCGTCTTCAGCGCCAATAGGCAGCTGGACTGGAACAGGCGTTGCTCCAAGACGAGATTTCACCTGGCTTACAACCGTTAAGAAGTCAGCGCCCGTGCGATCCATTTTATTTACGAAGATCATTCTCGGAACTTCGTATTTGTTCGCTTGACGCCAAACTGTCTCAGTTTGCGGCTGTACACCCGATGAAGCACAAAGAACAACTACCGCACCATCTAATACACGTAAAGAACGCTCTACTTCGATAGTGAAATCTACGTGTCCTGGGGTATCAATAATATTGATGCGATGGTCGTCAAATTGCGCGTCCATCCCTTTCCAGAAACACGTTGTTGCAGCAGAAGTGATTGTGATACCACGCTCTTGTTCCTGCTCCATCCAATCCATAGTTGCGGCGCCATCATGTACTTCACCGATCTTATGAGAAAGACCTGTGTAGAACAGAACACGTTCTGTTGTGGTGGTTTTGCCTGCATCTACGTGAGCACAAATACCGATATTGCGGTAACGCTCAAGTGGAGTTGTACGTGCCATAAAATCCTCTTAAAGGTTAAGGACAGATTACCAACGGTAATGAGCGAATGCTTTGTTCGCTTCAGCCATACGGTGAACGTCTTCACGTTTCTTAACCGCAGTGCCTTTGTTATCAGCAGCGTCAACGATTTCTTGAGCTAAACGTAAGCCCATAGATTTTTCGCCACGCTTACGTGCAGCGTCTACTAACCAACGCATACCTAATGCGTTGCGACGTACTGGACGTACTTCAACTGGTACTTGATAAGTTGAACCACCAACACGGCGAGATTTAACCTCTACCTGTGGGCGGATGTTATCAAGTGCAGTTTCAAAGATTTCTAGGTGCGACTTGCCTGATTTCTCAGCAGCCACGTCTAGCGCACCATAAACGATTTTTTCAGCAGTAGATTTCTTGCCGTCTAACATTACGATGTTAACGAATTTAGCAAGAAGTTCCGATCCGAACTTAGGATCTGGAAGAATTTTACGTTGACCTATTACGCGTCTTCTAGGCATTTTGTATCTCCGGTTTATTCAGGTTTGTCCTTTTGGAACAATCACCCAAAACAATAATTAATAATATTTAGTGCTTGGCCTTACTAACGGAAAACAATTAGCCTTTAGGGCGTTTTGCACCGTATTTAGAACGAGCTTGACGACGGTCGCTAACGCCTGCACAGTCAAGTGCACCACGTACAGTGTGAAAACGCACACCTGGTAAATCTTTAACACGACCACCACGGATTAGGATTACACTGTGCTCTTGAAGGTTATGACCTTCACCACCGATGTATGAAGTTACTTCGAAACCGTTAGTTAAACGTACACGAGCTACTTTACGTAACGCCGAGTTTGGTTTCTTAGGTGTAGTTGTATATACGCGAGTACATACACCACGCTTTTGCGGACACGCTTTAAGCGCAGCTGAGTTACTTTTAGTAACCTTGCTACGACGTGGCTTACGCACTAGCTGGTTAATAGTTGCCATTTAAATAGCTCCTGAAATTAAAATTACTACTGAAAAAAATAAAAAATCCGCCCTTGTTTTACCAGCATGTTTTAAACGTGCAAGTAAATGGGTGGCGGAATTTTAATGAGCAAAGATTGACCTGTCAACCTAAACCGCTCGCAAGGCAGCAGATAACTACCTTGCTAAACTCTAATCTATTGATTAGATTCGGTTTATTGATTTCCAGATAAATCCGCGTTTAAAGCATCAGTTAGTGCTTGAGTTGCCTCTTCTGCACTTACCGTTTGCTCTTCAACAACGTCTTTTTGCTTACGACGAGCCATACGCTCTTGATGATACGCAAAACCGGTACCGGCTGGGATCAATCGACCCACAATTACGTTTTCTTTCAGACCGCGTAGTTCATCGCTCTTACCATTTACAGCGGCTTCTGTTAGGACACGAGTTGTCTCCTGGAACGAGGCTGCTGAGATGAAAGATTCTGTCGCTAGTGATGCTTTTGTGATACCCATTAACTGGATTTCAAACTTAGCTGGGATCTTACCTTGAGCTTCAAGGTCGCGGTTTGCGATATTAACGCGTGCCACTTCAATTTGCTCACCGGCTAAGAACTCAGTATCACCACCGTCTAGAATGATACATTTACGTAGCATTTGACGAATAATAGTTTCAATGTGCTTATCATTGATCTTAACGCCCTGCAAACGGTAAACCTCTTGCACTTCGTTAACAATGTAGTTAGCAACATGAGTCACACCACGTAGGCGTAAGATGTCATGCGGTGATTCTGGACCATCGGCGATAACTTCACCTTTAGACACTTGCTCACCTTCAAACACGTTAAGTTGACGCCACTTAGGAATCATTTCTTCGTAATGATCGCCTTCAGCTGGTGTAATAACTAAACGTTTCTTACCTTTAGTCTCTTTACCGAAGCTAATCGTACCGGTGATTTCAGCTAAGATAGCTGGATCTTTCGGCTTACGCGCTTCAAATAAGTCGGCTACGCGTGGTAGACCACCCGTGATATCACGAGTTTTCGAACCTTCTTGCGGAATACGTGCTAACACGTCACCTGGGTTTGCAGTCGCGCCGTCAGTTACTTCAATCGTGGTGAATGAAGGAAGACGCGTTTCTTGCAAGCCACGCTCATCACTTTCAATGATAAGTTTCGGCTCTTTCGCATTCGCTTTAGCAAGATCTTTAACAACTACACGGGTTAAACCGGTTAGTTCATCAGTCTGTGCTTCAGTGTTTGAATCATCGATATCGCTGAACGATACTTTTGACTTATGCTCAAGAACGATTGGGTGACTATGCGGGTCCCAAGTAGCAACGATGTCGTTACCTTGAACTTCTGCATTGTCTTGCACTGTTAATACCGCACCATAAGGTACTTTATAACGTTCTTTCTCACGACCATAGCTATCAATGATAGTGATCTCGGTAGAACGTGAGGTAATAACAATCTTACCGTCTGTATTTAATACATATTTAGCGTTGTGAAGTTTTAATGTACCGTTTGTTTTAACTTGTACATTATTTTCAGCAGACGCTCTTGATGCCGCACCACCGATGTGGAAGGTACGCATCGTAAGCTGTGTACCCGGCTCACCGATTGACTGTGCCGCGATAACACCTACTGATTCACCCGCGTTGATGATATGACCACGTGCAAGGTCACGACCATAACACTTAGCACAAACACCAAAGTCGTTATCACAGGTGATAACTGAACGTACACGAACTTCATCTACTGAGTGCTCTTCTAAAAGGTCACACAGTTTTTCGTCAAGCATGATGTTACGCTCTACAAGTACTGTATTAGTACCTGGAATTACAACATCTTCAGCAACAACACGACCTAGTACACGTTCGCGAAGTGCTTCTACAACGTCACCACCTTCAATTAGCGGTTTCATTGTTAAGCCATCTTCTGTGCCACAATCGTCTTCATTGATTACCAAATCTTGTGCAACGTCTACTAGACGACGCGTTAGGTAACCCGAGTTCGCTGTTTTCAGTGCTGTATCAGCAAGACCCTTACGCGCACCGTGCGTTGAGATGAAGTACTGAAGTACGTTTAGACCTTCACGGAAGTTAGCCGTGATTGGCGTCTCGATGATTGAACCATCTGGACGTGCCA
Organism: Pseudoalteromonas sp. NH0006-26; assembly: GCF_057552415.1. The sequence goes on along the minus strand of NZ_BAAJMJ010000010.1, from coordinate 114,805 downwards.
TTAGGCCACGCATACCTGCTAGCTGACGGATCTGAGCGGCACTACCACGAGCACCTGAGTCGGCCATCATAAACACTGAGTTAAATGACGGTTGCTCTACTTCTTCACCTTGGGCATTGATAACCGTGTCTTTTGACAAGTTGGCCATCATTTCACGTGATAAGTTTTCATTTACACGTGACCAGATATCGATAACTTTGTTGTACTTTTCACCAGCCGTTACAAGACCTGATTGGAATTGTTGGTTGATTTCAGTTACTTCAGCTTCAGCTGATTCAATGATTGATGCTTTAACTGGTGGGATAACTAAGTCATCGATACCAATTGAAACACCTGACTTCATTGCATAGTGGAAACCGGTGTACATGATTTGGTCAGCAAACATAACAGTGTCTTTTAGACCAAGACGACGGTAACACTCATTAATTAAGCCAGAAATCTGCTTTTTACCTAGGGCTTGGTTGATTGACTCATACGGCATGCCTTTTGGTAAAATTAGAGACAGTATCGCACGACCAACAGTAGTATCAATCACGGTTACAGTGTCTTCAACAACACCTTCTTCGTTTTTAACTGATTGGCTAATACGTACTTTCACTATCGCGTGAAGGTCGGCATTACCACTACGGTATGCTTTTTCTGCTTCTTTTGGATCTTTAAATACGGCGCCTTCGCCTTTCGCGTTAATACGATCACGCGTCATGTAATAAAGACCTAATACAACGTCCTGTGAAGGAACGATGATTGGCTCACCATTAGCTGGCGATAAGATGTTGTTTGTAGACATCATTAACGCACGAGCTTCAAGCTGCGCTTCAATTGTTAGCGGTACGTGTACCGCCATTTGGTCACCATCGAAATCGGCGTTGTAGGCCGCACATACTAATGGGTGCAAATGAATCGCTTTACCTTCGATAAGCACAGGTTCAAACGCTTGGATACCCAAACGGTGAAGTGTTGGTGCACGGTTAAGTAATACTGGATGTTCACGAATTACTTCGTCTAGTACATCCCATACTTCCGCTACTTCACGCTCAACCATCTTTTTAGCTGCTTTGATTGTCGTAGCCATGCCGCGACGTTCTAATTTGCCATAGATGAATGGTTTGAAAAGCTCTAATGCCATCTTCTTAGGAAGACCACACTGATGAAGCTTAAGTGTAGGACCAACCGTAATTACAGAACGGCCAGAGTAATCTACACGCTTACCAAGTAAGTTCTGACGGAAACGACCTTGCTTACCTTTGATCATATCAGCAAGCGATTTAAGAGGACGTTTGTTAGAACCTGTAATTGCACGACCACGACGACCGTTATCAAGTAGCGCATCGACCGCTTCTTGTAACATACGTTTTTCGTTGCGTACGATAATATCTGGTGCAGCTAAATCTAGTAGACGCTTAAGACGGTTATTACGGTTAATAACACGACGGTAAAGGTCATTTAGATCAGATGTCGCAAAACGACCACCGTCTAGTGGTACTAATGGACGTAAGTCAGGTGGCAATACTGGAAGTACTGTCATAATCATCCACTCAGGGTTATTACCTGATTGGTGGAACGATTCCATTAACTTAAGACGTTTAGTGATCTTTTTACGCTTAGTTTCAGAGTTAATTGTTGGTAACTCTTCACGCATTTCTGCAATTAATTGAGCAAGATCGAGTTCACGCAGTAAGTCTAATACTGCTTCAGCACCCATCTTCGCTTCAAACTCATCGCCGTGCTCTTCAAGTGCATCTAGGTATTCTTCTTCACCTAATAGTTGACCACGCTCAAGCGTTGTCATACCAGGCTCAGTTACTACGAATGATTCGAAGTAAAGAACACGTTCAATATCACGAAGCGTCATATCAAGCATTAAGCCGATACGTGACGGTAATGATTTTAAAAACCATATATGCGCAACTGGACTTGCCAGTTCTATATGACCCATACGGTCACGACGCACTTTAGTGAGTGTTACTTCAACGCCACACTTTTCACAGATCACACCACGGTGTTTAAGGCGTTTATATTTACCACATAAACACTCATAATCTTTCACTGGGCCGAAAATACGGGCACAGAATAAGCCATCGCGCTCAGGCTTGAAAGTACGGTAGTTAATAGTCTCAGGTTTCTTTACTTCACCGTATGACCATGAACGAACCATGTCTGGTGAAGCAAGACCAATGCGAATTGCATCGAATTCTTCGGTCTTATTTTGTTGCTTCAGAAACTTAAGTAAGTCTTTCACCTTAGCTCTCCTGTCGGAGTTAATCTTGAGGACGGATGTTCTCGTCCCTACATTCTATTCAGCCATAACAGATGCTGCAGCGTTAACTGCAGCATCTAAGGCTTAATTTTCTTCCAACTCGATGTTGATACCCAGTGAGCGGATTTCTTTCAACAATACGTTGAACGATTCTGGCATACCTGGTTCCATTTTATGGTTACCATCAACGATGTTTTTATACATCTTAGTACGACCGTTCACGTCATCCGATTTCACTGTTAGCATTTCTTGTAGCGTGTAAGCAGCACCGTAAGCTTCAAGTGCCCATACTTCCATCTCACCAAAACGCTGGCCACCGAACTGTGCTTTACCACCCAGCGGCTGCTGAGTAACAAGGCTGTAAGAACCAGTAGAACGCGCGTGCATCTTATCGTCAACCAAGTGGTTAAGTTTAAGCATGTACATGTAACCTACAGTTACTTGACGTTCAAACTGATCGCCAGTACGGCCATCATAAAGTGTAACCTGACCACTTCTAGGGTAGCCGCCTAGCTCTAGCATGTCTTTGATTTCGCTTTCTTTCGCGCCATCAAATGCAGGAGTAGCAATCGGTAAACCACCTTTCAAGTTTTCAGCTAAACGACGAATCTCGTCATCAGAGAAACTAGCAATATCCACAACCTGACGAGATTCACCGATCTCATAAGCTTGTTTGATGAATGCGCGTAGCTCATGAAGCTCGCGTTGCTCTTTCATCATTTCTTCTAAGCGCTCACCAATACCGCGTGCAGCTAGACCCATATGTGTTTCAAGGATCTGACCGATGTTCATTCGCGATGGTACACCTAGTGGATTTAGTACGATATCTACCGTACGACCTTTGTCATCGTATGGCATATCTTCTACTGGTACGATAGTCGAGATAACACCTTTGTTACCGTGACGACCCGCCATTTTATCACCTGGTTGGATACGACGTTTAACAGCTAGGTATACTTTAACAATCTTAAGTACGCCTGGTGCTAAGTCATCACCTTGGGTAATTTTACGACGTTTGTTTTCAAACTTCTTATCGTATTCAGCTTTAAGCTCATCGTACTGTGCAGCTAGTTGCTCAAGTTCAGCTTGCTTGTCTTCTTCAGCAAGGCTTTGAGTTAGTAACTTTTCAGCATTCAGTGACGCTAAGTTGTCTTCATCGAAACCAGCTGCCACAAGTAACTTGCGTGCACGGTCTAAAACACCGGCTTCTAGAATACGGAACTCTTCGTTGAAGTCTTTCTTCGCTTCGCGAAGCTGCATGTCTTCAACTTCTAACGCACGTTTATCTTTTTCAACACCATCACGGGTGAAAACTTGTACGTCGATTACAGTACCAGTTACAGAGTTTGGTACACGTAAAGAGCTGTCTTTAACGTCAGACGCTTTCTCACCGAAGATAGCACGTAGTAGCTTTTCTTCAGGAGTTAATTGCGTTTCGCCTTTCGGAGTCACTTTACCTACTAGGATATCGCCGCCTTTAACTTCAGCACCAATATATACAACACCTGATTCATCAAGCTTGCCTAGTGCAGATTCACCCACGTTCGGGATATCTGCTGTGATCTCTTCTGAGCCTAATTTAGTATCACGGGCGATACACTGTAGTTCTTGAATATGAATAGTCGTTAGACGATCTTCTTCAACTACGCGCTCTGATAGTAAGATTGAATCCTCGAAGTTGTAACCGTTCCATGGCATGAATGCCACGCGAAGGTTTTGACCAAGGGCTAAGTCACCTAAGTCAGTCGAAGGACCATCTGCTAACACATCGCCACGAGTAACCGGTTCACCAACCATACAAGTCGGCTTTTGGTTAATACATGTATTTTGGTTAGAACGTGTGTACTTGGTTAAGTTGTAGATGTCGATGCCCGCTTCACCAGGGATGCGTTCTTCTTCATGTACATTAACAACGATGCGACTTGCGTCGGCATACATTACTTCACCACCACGTTTAGCAACAATCGTTACACCAGAATCTTTCGCTAGTGTTAACTCAATACCAGTACCTACTAACGGCTTATCCGCTTTCAATGTTGGTACTGCTTGACGTTGCATGTTTGAACCCATCAATGCACGGTTAGCATCATCGTGTTCTAGGAACGGGATAAGTGCGGCCGCTACAGAGATCACCTGTTGTGGTGATACATCCATATATTGCTGATCCATGCGACCCATAAAGGTTGATTCACCTTTGTGACGACATGGAATAAGTTCATCTACAAACTCATTGGTTTCAGTTAAGTTTGAGTTCGCCTGTGCGATAACAAACTGACCTTCTTCAATGGCTGATAGGTAATCAACTTCATCAGTTACTACACCGTCTACCACTTTGCGGTAAGGTGTTTCTAAGAAACCGTAGTCATTGGTACGTGCATACGTAGACAATGAGTTAATTAGACCGATGTTTGGACCCTCAGGAGTCTCGATTGGACATACGCGACCGTAGTGAGTTACGTGAACGTCACGTACTTCAAAGCCAGCGCGTTCACGAGTTAGACCGCCCGGACCCAATGCAGAAATACGACGCTTGTGCGTTACTTCTGATAGCGGGTTATTTTGGTCCATAAACTGTGATAACTGAGACGAGCCGAAGAACTCTTTAACTGCTGCCGAAATAGGCTTAGCGTTAATAAGATCTTGTGGCATGATCGCATCTAGGTCACCTAAGCTTAAACGCTCACGTACAGCACGTTCTACACGTACTAAACCTACACGGAATTGGTTCTCAGCCATTTCGCCAACACTACGTATACGACGGTTGCCTAAGTGGTCTATATCATCAACATCGCCAACACCGTTACGAATAGCAATCAATACTTTCATAACCGCTACGATGTCTTCTTTGCTTAATGTGCCAGGGCCTGTGTCTGAATCGTAACCAACACGGCTATTGAACTTCATACGACCTACTGTTGATAAGTCATAGCGTTCTTCTGAGAAGAATAAGTTCTCAAATAAGGCTTCAGCCGCGTCTTTCGTCGGTGGCTCGCCTGGGCGCATCATGCGATAAATTTCTACTAGTGCTTCTAAACGGTTGCTTGACGAGTCAATGTTCAATGTATTTGACATGTAAGCGCCGCTGTCCACTTCATTGATGTATAGTGTATCAATGGTCGTGTGACCGGCTTTAACCAATTCAGCCATCATTTCAAGCGTTAGCTCGTCATTTGCAGTAGCAATGATTTCACCTGTTGACTCATCAACATAGTTCTTCGCTAATACACGGCCAATGATGTACTCATGTGGTACTTCTAATTGCTTAATGCCTTTTTTCTCGATGCTCTTGATGTGGCGAGCCGTAACACGACGACCGCTTTCAACAAGGACTTCACCGTCTTCGCTCTTGATATCAAAAGCGGCAGTTTCACCACGTAAACGTGAAGGTACAAGTTCCATGAGAACTTTACCGTCAGCGATTTCAAACGCAGTAGTATCGAAGAAGATATCTAGGATTTCTTCACTCGTGTACTCAAGTGCACGTAAAATGATAGACGCCGGTAATTTACGACGACGGTCAATACGTACATATAAGTTATCTTTTGCATCAAATTCGAAGTCTAACCATGAACCACGGTAAGGAATTACACGTGCGTTATAAAGCACTTTACCTGACGAGTGAGTTTTACCGCGGTCGTTATCAAAGAATACACCAGGGCTACGGTGTAGCTGAGAAACGATAACACGCTCTGTACCATTGATTACAAAAGTACCGGTATCGGTCATGAGCGGAATTTCGCCCATGTAAACTTCTTGCTCTTTAATGTCTTTAACTGTGCCTGGAGCTTCTTTGTCCATTACTACAAGACGCAGTTTCACGCGAAGTGGAGCAGAATAAGTCACACCGCGAATTTGACATTCTTTTACATCGAATACTGGCTCACCAATACGATAACTTACGTATTGAAGCTCAGAATTTCCCGAGTAGCTTTTAATTGGGAACACAGAACGGAAGGCAGCTTCCAAACCATGATCGCCATCAGCGTCCGGGACTAAGAATTTTTTAAACGATTCTAACTGTGTTGACAGTAAGAAAGGTATATCCAAAACTTGTGGACGTTTACCAAAATCCTTACGGATACGTTTCTTTTCAGAATAAGAGTAAGCCATGGGGTTCCTCAGCTTGCTGATCTTTGACCCGACCTGTTCTTGTAAGAACAGACTTAACTGGCATCTATGCCAAGATGTACAACATTTAACTGTTGTTCCAACTTAATCCCACCTCAACACTAGCAAACTATAAAGCGTTGAAATTAAAGAATAAATCAGATTTTATTTGCGCTATAAGAATAGTCGCTCTATAGCGCAAAAAGGCCGGTGATTAAATAATCACCAGCCCTTGCCTGATTTCTCAGGCAGCGAACCTAGCAAAAGCTAGATTACTTAACCTCAACTTCAGCACCAGCTTCTGTAAGGTCTTTAGCAAGAGCTTCAGCTTCTTCCTTAGAGATACCTTCTTTAACTGGAGTTGGAGCAGCTTCAACTAGAGCTTTAGCTTCTTTTAAGCCAAGACCAGTTGCGCCACGTACAGCTTTGATTGCCGCAACTTTATTAGCGCCAGCGCCAGTAAGGATTACGTCAAATTCTGTTTTCTCTTCAGCAGCTTCAGCAGCAGGACCTGCTACCATAGCAGCTGCAGCAGTTACGCCGAATTTTTCTTCCATTGCTTCAACTAGAGCAACAACGTCCATTACTGACATTTCAGCAATTGCGTCAAGGATTTGGTCTTTAGTTACAGACATTACAAATTTCCTAATAATTAACGGACTCTAAGGTCCAAATAAATTTACACCGAAAGGGATTAAACAGCTTAAAATTAAGCAGCTTGCTCTTCTTTCTGTACACGTACTGCTTCAATTGTTTTACACAATTTACCAGCAGACGCTTCTTTCATAGCGCTCATTAAGCGTGCAACAGCTTCGTCGTATGTAGGTAGAGTTGCAAGCATAGCTGCATCTACTACATTACCTTCAAAAGCGGCCGTTTTAAGCTCAAATTTCTCATTCTTTTTCGCGAAGTCTGAAAAGATACGCGCAGCAGCACCTGGGTGCTCTGATGAGAAAGCGATTAAGCTTGGACCAACAAATGAATCAGATAGGCATTCAAAGTCTGTTCCTTCAAGAGCACGTTTAGCTAGAGTGTTACGGACAACTTTCATCCAAACACCCGCTTCGCGAGCTTCTTTACGAAGGGCAGTGATTGCACCAACTGTTACACCACGAGAATCTGCAACTACTGCAGATAGAGCACCAGTGGCTGCTTCGTTGACTTCAGCAACAATTGCCTTTTTGCCTTGAAGATTTAAAGCCATGGGTGTTACTCCTGGTTTAATGGGTTGCCGTACATCGGCTTCCCTGTTTTACTCTTCCCCATCAATAAAGATGGAGATGCTTTTTACGGCGAGAGCCAGAAGATTAGGAAAAATCTATCTGGGGATTCACACCGTCTACGTAGGTAATATTAAGGCCGAAGCCGCCTACGGTCTTGGACGGAAGCCCAATTTATCGCGTTGCCCGAAGGCGCTTCGAAATTATGGACTTCAACCCGAATTCTTTACTTTGCGATTAACTAAATTAATCAGCAAAATGGCGCAAAATTATAGTACAAATTTCACGCCATGTAAACACTCAATTAAGCAACAACTGTGCTTAAAGTGCCTTGGTCAACAGAAACACCTGCGCCCATTGTTGTAGAGATAGTTACTTTCTTCAAGTAAACACCTTTAGCTTGAGAAGGTTTAGCCTTCTTAAGCGCAACAATTAGAGCTTCAAGGTTTTGTTGTAACTGCTCAGCAGTGAAATCAACCTTACCAATAGTAGTATGGATGATACCATTTTTGTCATTGCGGTAACGCACTTGACCTGCTTTCGCATTTTTAACTGCTTCTGCAACGTTAGGTGTTACAGTACCAGTTTTAGGGTTTGGCATTAGACCACGTGGGCCTAAGATTTGACCTAGTTGACCAACAACACGCATAGCGTCTGGTGATGCAACAACAACGTCAAAATTCATCTCGCCTTTCTTAACTAGGTCAGCAAGATCTTCCATGCCTACTAATTCAGCACCGGCTTCTTTTGCAGCTTCTGCATTAGCGCCTTGAGTGAATACAGCAACACGAACGTCACGACCAGTACCGTTAGGTAGTACAGTAGCACCACGAACGTTTTGATCAGATTTACGAGCATCGATACCAAGGTTAACAGCAACGTCAACACTTTCTACGAATTTAGCTGTTGCTAGTTCTTTTAAAAGAGCAACTGCTTCGTTAATTTCGTAATCTTTAGTTACTTCCACTTTTTCGCGGATAGTACGCATACGTTTAGTTAATTTAGCCATTATCTTAGTCCTCTACGTTCAAGCCCATCGCACGCGCAGAACCTGCGATAGTGCGAACCGCAGCTTCTAAATCAGAAGCTGTAAGGTCTGGTTTCTTTGTCTCAACGATTTCTTCAAGTTGAGCACGAGTTACTGTGCCTACTTTTTCAGTGTTAGGACGGCCTGAACCAGATTTGATACCTGCAGCTTTCTTAAGTAAGTAAGCAGCCGGTGGCGTTTTCATGTCGAACGTAAATGAACGGTCGCCGTAAACAGAGATCACTACAGGAACTGGAGCGCCTTTTTCGATAGATTCTGTACGTGCGTTGAACGCTTTACAGAATTCCATGATGTTTACACCGTGTTGACCTAGTGCTGGACCTACTGGAGGACTAGGGTTAGCCATACCAGCAGCAACTTGTAGCTTGATTAGAGCTTCAACTTTCTTAGCCATTATAAATACCTCATTAGGTGGGTCTTAGCCTTGTGCGCGCGAGGACGCGTACTCTAGCGGCTTCCCAGTTTAAAAATTGGTTTCTCACTTTTTAGTAAACAGTTAAACAAACGTTTTCCCTGAATACAAAAAGGCCGCTGATTATAAGTTAATCAGCGGCCTTTTTCAAGCTTCGTGCCAAAAATTTAAAAACTTTTGACGCGACGCTTTAAATCAATTACTTATCTTGTTCAACTTGACCAAATTCAAGTTCAACTGGCGTAGAACGACCAAAAATAAGTACCGACACTTTAACGCGGCTCTTTTCGTAGTCAACTTCTTCAACCACACCACTAAAGTCTGCAAATGGACCATCAGTAACACGAACCACTTCACCCGGCTCAAATAATGTTGCTGGTTTAGGCGCTTCTGCGTTCTCTTGTAGACGGTTAAGAATACGATCAGCTTCTTTAGTGCTGATAGGCGCAGGACGGTCTGATGTGCCACCAATAAAGCCCATAACACGTTCAGTGCTATTTACTAAGTGCCAGCTTGCATCGTTCATATCCATTTGTACTAGTACGTAACCTGGGAAGAATTTACGCTCAGATTTACGCTTTTGACCAGCACGCATCTCTACTACTTCTTCAGTAGGAACTAATACTTCACCAAAGCTATCTTCTAGACCTTTGATTTTAATGTGCTCTAATAAAGTTTGAGCAACACGCTTCTCATAACCTGAGAAAGCCTGTACTACGTACCAACGTAGTTTCTTTTCGTTATTCTCATCCGACATGGGATCAGATCTCCAATCCAGTTAAAAAGCCTACAGCGCGGAATAATATGCCATCTAATCCCCAAAGGATTAATGCCATAATCACTGTTGCAACCATTACGATTAATGTCGTGTGCGTTGTCTCTTGACGCGTTGGCCAAACTACTTTACGTACTTCAATACGTGCTTCTTTTGCAAAAGCTAGAAAGGTACGTCCTTTTTCAGTTACTGCTGCGATGCCTAAACCCGCTGCAACGGCAACAACAACACCAATAGCACGTAATAATACAGACTGATCTGCATACATATAATTACCAACTACTGCGCCTGCAAGTAGCGCAATTGCCACAAGCCACTTTACCGCATCCATCCCACTTGATGGTGTTTCCACATTCGTGCTCATAATATTATTACCTTAACTACAGACACAACAACCCTGCACGTCGACAGGGTTAATCCATTAAAATCTAAACTTAAAAACAAGCTTACTTAAACCGATTTTTAGTTCTAGACTTTGCTCACTTTGTAAAAATTGGCAGGGGCGGAGAGATTCGAACTCCCAACCGTCGGTTTTGGAGACCGCTGTTCTACCAATTGGAACTACGCCCCTGCAAAGTGGATGCCTATTATACTTACGCAATTCATTAACACAAGAGTAAAGATACCCATCTGATAAAATCTTCGCGGTTAATAAGTTTACAGACCCGATAATCAGATTAATCCTGTCGCTTTCATCCGTTTAGAAGCATTTTATTGATACAAACTAGCCTCTTCTTTCGTTAATCTACTTGTAATAATTCACCTTTATAAAAATCACATAACAACCAAATTTGCTCAAATTGATGGGTTTTTGGAAAGGCTACTTTTTTTATTACCGCTTCAAAATCACTCTTATGCCAAATGGTACTGGCATTACGAATTAGCAACCAGGTACGTTTTGAGTAATAACGCTTAGTCGCTTTTTGTTTGAGCAATCGTCCTAATGCTGATTGCAGTCGGTGCTCACTGGGCTGTTGAGCCATGTCAGCTAAGTCACGTTGCATTTGTATCGACAGTGGTCGGCCTAGCACGGCCATTGCTTCGGTTTCACTAGCGTATAAATGCGCTACTTCTATATCGAGTTGCTCATTTGCTTGGTAACAGCTTACATCAGGTCTATCGGGTTCATTATGCCAAATGTGGCGCATATGAATGCCGGTTTGCTGTTCATAGCAACGCAAAAACAACTTAGCTGCATCGTGCTCCAATTGTTGTTTTTCGGCATCACTGCTGCGTTTCATTCAATACCTTATAAACGTCATTTAACAACGATGAAGCGCCAAACCTAAATGTCTCTGGAGCTAAATAATCATGGCCTATAATCTCGGTTGTTAGTTGCATATAAGCATTGGCATCTACAGAGGTTTTTACCCCGCCAGCGGCCTTAAAGCCAACTGGTTTTGATGACTTTTTAATAACTTTAAGCATAATTTCAGTTGCTTCAAGCGTGGCGTTAACCGCGACTTTACCGGTGCTGGTTTTTACAAAATCAGCTCCCCCTTGAATAGCAAGCTCGGTTGCTTGAGCAATAAGTGCAGGTGTTTTTAGTTCACCGCTTTCAATAATCACTTTAAGTTTAGCGCGACTACCACATGCTTTTTTACTTTCACTCACGTATTCCAGCACCGTATCAGCTTCACCTTTTATAAGTGCTTTGTAAGGAATGACTAAGTCAATTTCATCGGCCCCACGCTCTATAGCTATTAGTGTTTCATTAAGCACTTCATTAAGTTGCGCATCACCTGTAGGAAAGTTAGTCACTGTGGCCACTTTTACATGACTCAATAACCGATTAGCGAGTGCTATTTTTGCATCATCTACAAATTCACTAAACACACAAACTGCAGCAGGCGTGCCTAACTTAGGATCAATACTGTTTACTAATGCATTAATACTAGCTTGACTATCATCGGTGTTTAAACTGGTTAAATCCATTAAACTAACAGCTAGCATGGCGTTTTGAATGTTATTTGTCATTTTATGCCCATGAAATTTTAGAAACCTTAAACTATATAAGTATCATAGCTTAATCTTGCTATAGCTCATAACCAAACACTATAAGCGCGTTTTTTATACTAAATGTCACTCTACCCCTTACTAAATACGATTTAGACCTAAAAAACATGATTCATATAACTTTTAAGTATATCAACTAAGATTTAATTATTTTTTACTTATCAATAGCCGCTATATTCTGCCTTTGCGTTATACACTTTATTATCTCTTTTAGGGGCGTTACTCAGTGCAATATTTACCTATCTTTACCAAACTCGACAACAAGCCAGTATTGGTAGTTGGCGGTGGAGAGGTTGCCTTGCGAAAATGCCGCGCGTTCTTAAAAGCGCGTGCCGCTGTAACCTTAGTTGCCCCATGGTTTTGTGATGAATTAAAAGAACATGCTCACAACAATGAAGTAACATTAATAGATGCCTATTTTGAAGAGTCACATCTTGATGGCAAAATTTTGATTATTGCCGCCACCGACAATGATGAAGTTAACAATACGGTATTTGAACTCGCCAATGCCCGTAATGTGTTTGTAAACGTGGTGGATGATCAACCTAAATGTACCTTTATTTTCCCCTCTATTGTTGATCGCAACCCAATTACCATTGCGATTTCAAGCGCAGGTACCGCGCCGGTATTAGCACGGCGTTTACGTGAAAAGCTCGAAACACTTATCCCGCAACATATTGGCCCGCTAGCCAACTTAGTCGGTGGCTTTCGTCATAAAGTAAAACAGCGCTTTAAACACTTTGCCGATCGTCGCCAGTTTTGGGAAGGCGTATTTGATTCATCAGTAGTGAGTAAAGTCCAAACCGGTGATACTCATGGCGCTGAGCAACAACTAGAACAAATGCTAGATGCCAAAGTTGAGCCAGAAGGCGAAGTATACGTAGTGGGTGCAGGCCCTGGGGATCCAGAGCTACTCACCCTAAAAGCATTGCAGCTAATGCAACAAGCCGACGTGGTGGTATATGATTATTTAGTTTCCGACGAAATTATGGAATTAGTACGCCGCGATGCCGATTTAATTTGTGTGGGTAAGCGCTTAGGCGATCATAGCGTAGCCCAAGAAGACACTAACCAGATGCTAGTTGATTTAGCGCAACAAGGTAAAAAAGTATGTCGTATTAAAGGCGGCGACCCATTTATTTATGGTCGTGGTGGCGAAGAAGTACAAGTACTGGCAGCCAATAACGTAAATTACCAAATAGTGCCAGGTATAACGGCGGCCGCAGGCTGTAGTGCCTATGCAGGTATTCCTTTAACGCATCGCGACCATGCTCAAGCTATTCAATTTGTTACTGGTCACTGTAAAAAGGAAGGCCAAGAGCTTAATTGGCAGTCGCTTGCACAAAAAAACCAAACACTGGCTATTTATATGGGGGTGATTAAATCGCCGCATATTCAAGCTGAGCTATTAAAACATGGGCGAGAAGCAACAACACCAGTGGCAATTATTGAAAACGGCACCCGTAAAAATCAACGTGTTGTCACAGGACAGTTAGACCAATTAGCACAGTTAATTGAGCAGCATCAAATAATTTCGCCCGCGTTACTGATTATCGGTGAAGTAGCCTCACTGCATGACCAATTACACTGGTTTGGCGAAAAAGCGCAGATCAGTAGTTTTGCTCAACCGCTGACAGACGTAGCGTAATTTAACAGATTTTAATTTAATCATTTTAGTAGGACGACCAACAATGGCTTTAACTCACCTTCAGCAACTTGAAGCTGAAAGTATCAAAATCATGCGCGAAGTCGCCGCTGAGTTTGAGAACCCAGTTATGCTTTACTCAATCGGTAAAGATTCATCGGTACTTTTGCATTTAGCACGTAAAGCATTTTACCCTGCAAAAATTCCGTTTCCGTTATTACACGTAGACACCAACTGGAAGTTTCGTGAAATGATTGAGTTTCGCGACCGTTTAGCTAAAGAGTACGGCTTTGATTTAATCGTGCACAAAAACCCTGAAGGTATCGAAATGGGTGTAGGCCCATTCACGCATGGTTCGGGTAAACATACCGATATCATGAAAACTCAAGGGCTAAAGCAAGCGCTCAACAAGTACAGTTTTGATGCCGCATTTGGTGGCGCACGTCGTGATGAAGAGAAATCACGGGCTAAAGAGCGTGTTTACTCATTTCGTGATAAACACCATCGCTGGGATCCTAAAAACCAACGTCCTGAGCTTTGGAATACCTATAACAGCCAAGTGAACCCAGGTGAAAGCATTCGTGTATTCCCACTATCAAACTGGACTGAACTAGATATTTGGCAATACATTTATCAAGAAAACATCGAAATGGTGCCACTATACCTTGCTAAAGAGCGCCCAGTGGTAGAGCGCGATGGCACGCTAATTATGGTTGATGACGATCGCATGCCGCTTAATGAAGGTGAAGTACCGCAAATGAAGTCGGTTCGCTTTAGAACATTAGGCTGTTACCCGCTGACTGGTGCAGTTGAATCTACAGCCAGCAATCTAACCGAAATTATTGAAGAAATGCTGCTTTCATCGTCATCTGAACGTGAAGGTCGAGTGATCGATCATGACTCAGCAGGCTCAATGGAGAAGAAAAAACGTGAGGGGTATTTCTAATGTCTAACCTAAATAACGATACATTTAACGAAGTAAAAGAAATTGGTATAGACGCTTACCTAGCACGTCAACAAGATAAAAGCTTATTACGTATGCTAACGTGTGGCAGTGTGGATGACGGTAAATCAACCCTCATTGGCCGCCTACTGCACGATAGTCACCAAATTTATGAAGATCAGCTAGCCGCGCTTCATAAAGATAACGAAAAAGTGGGTAACGCCGGTGAAGAGCTTGATTTAGCACTGTTAGTTGATGGCCTTCAAGCTGAGCGTGAGCAAGGCATAACAATTGACGTAGCGTACCGTTATTTCTCAACCGCTAAGCGTAAGTTTATTATTGCCGACACCCCAGGGCATGAGCAGTACACCCGTAACATGGTTACCGGTGCATCAACCAGTGATGTTGCCATTATTTTAGTGGATGCACGTTATGGTGTGCAGGTACAAACTAAACGTCATAGTTTTATTTGTGACTCATTAGGTATTAAGCAGTTTGTGGTTGCGGTTAACAAAATGGATATTGTTGATTTTGATGAAACCGTTTATGAAAAAATTAAAGCTGACTATTTAAAATTTGCCGAGCAACTTAACGTATCAAACATTAAGTTTGTGCCTATGTCGGCACTTAAAGGCGATAACGTAGTAACCCGCTCCGCACATACTCCTTATTACACCGACAAGCCGTTGCTTGAGCTATTAGAAGACTCACCAGCAGCTGAAATTGACACCGGTTTTGAAGCGCGTCTTCCGGTGCAATACGTGGTACGCCCTAATCTAAACTTCCGGGGTTTTCAAGGCACGCTTACATCAGGTAAATTACGTGTAGGTGATGAAGTGAAGGTACTGCCTTCAGGTAAAACATCACATATTAAAGAAATTGTTACTTTTGATGGCAACCTCGACACCGCCGAAGCTGGCCAAGCAATTACAGTGACCCTCAATACTGAAATAGATATTAGCCGAGGAGACGTTATTGTACCTGCGAATTCGCAAGCGCAAGTAACCAACCAATTACAGGCTAAAATTGTGTGGATGCACGAGTCACCATTGGTACTCGGTAAAAGCTACAACCTTAAACTTGGCAGTAAAAACACCTCGGCCATGGTCACAAAAATTGATCACACAATTGATGTAAACACGCTAGAGCATGGCAGTGCAGATTCATTGCAGTTAAACGAAATTGCGATTGTGACACTGGAGCTGACCGAGACTATTTTAGCCGATCAGTACCATCATAATCATGAAACCGGTTCGTTTATTCTTATTGATCGTTTATCAAACTTAACGGTTGCAGCGGGAATGATAGAACAGGTACTGCAAAGTGAAGAAAACGCGGGACAATTTAGCGACTTTGAAGTTGAATTTAATGCCCTCGTACGCAAGCACTTTCCACATTGGCAAGCGCTTGATATCTCAAAGCTATAACGTTAATGAACGCCTGTTAGGAACATTTAAAGCATGGTAGAACAGCTCATTTTAACAGGCATTATGTTGCTTTTAGTCGGGTGCCTGTTTGGCACCCGTATTAATCCTGCATGGTTATTTGTTAGTGCCATAGGTACCAGCTACCTAACCGGGTTAATAGATTTAGAAAGCATGCTGGTTAATTACACTAACTCATCATTAATTACTTTAGTGTTATTAATTTTAGTGTCGATAGCGATAGAAAAAACCACACTTATTCAACGCTTAGCTAAATCGTTATCCAGTGGTAGTTTAGTTAAGTCAGTAACTAAATTAGGGCTTTCTACCGCCTTTTTATCGTCGTTTACTAATAATACCGCAGTAGTTGCTTCATTAATTACCGCCATAAAGGATAACCCAAACCACTCTCCCTCAAAGCTATTGTTACCCTTGTCGTACACCGCTATTTTAGGGGGGACGATTACGCTTATTGGTACCTCTACTAACTTAATTGTAAATGGTTTTGCAGTAGATGCCGGTATGGCGCCACTGGGCTTTTTTGACTTTACCTTGGTGGGTTTGGGCGCACTCAGTATTGGCTTAATCACTATTTTAGTGATGCTAAAATGCCTGCCCGACAATGGTAAAAATAGCCAAGAGGTGGTGCCTTTTTATTTAGAAGGGAAAGTACAAAGTGGTTCTAAACTAATAAACCGCACCGTGGAAGAAAACGGTTTACGCGATTTAAAAGACTTGTTTTTGGCTGAAATTATTCGCGATGGCAACCGCATTTGCGCCGTGACCCCGCAACATATTATTCAACAAGACGACATACTGCTGTTTGTAGGCGATATAAAGTCGGTACCTTTGCTTACTCGTTTTGACGGCTTAAAAGTGGTGCATGACAAACACGAAAAAGACATAGAACACCTCGTTGAAGTTGTCGTTAGTCAGTCGTCTAAATTAATTGGCAAAACGGTAAAAGAAGCCCGCTTTAGAGAGCAATTTCATGCGGCCGTTATTGCTATTCGCCGTGGGCATGACCGCTTACAAGGCGGGCTTGGACAAGTGCGATTACAAGCGGGTGATTCACTCATTCTCGCCCCTGGTAAAAGCTTTTATGACTTAACTAACTTAAAACGCGAGTTTGTGTATATTTCAGGGCTTGATTTACAAACCCACCTCGGTGCAAAGCAATCAAATATTGTGTTGTTAAGCTTTGCGGGTGTGCTGGGATTAAGTATTTTAGGTGCAGTACCGCTGGTTAAAGGCTTGTTAGTGTTACTTATTGGCCTAATGCTGTGTGGTACTATCAAACTAAGCGAAATAAAGCGCCGCTTTCCTATTGAGTTACTTGCCGTAGTAGGTAGTGCCATAGGTTTAGCTAAGCTGATGATAGGCACCGGCCTTGCTGGGCAAATATCAGACGCTATGTTTGTAGTGCTAGGCGACTTTGGTCCTTATGGCGCGTTTATCGCTATATTTTTAATGACCGTATTATTTACCGAATTAATCACTAATAATGCCGCAGCAGCGCTATCGTTTCCGGTTGCCTACTCATTAGCCATTGGCTTTAACGTAGAACCTTTACCGTTTATTATGGCGGTTGCATTTGGCGCTTCAGCCAGCTTTATTTCACCTTTTGGTTATCAAACTAATCTAATGGTTTACAGCGCAGGGAACTACCGACTAAAAGACTATGTAATGATGGGGCTACCGCTTTCTATTATTTATTCAATCACCGTACTGACTTTGATCCCGCTGGTATTTCCGTTTTAATGCCCGCGTTTATAGCATAAAGAGACACAGCAAATGGATAACAATATTGTTTGGCATAATTACGCCACCACTAAAGTACAGCGCAGCGAACAAAAAAAGCATAAGCCGGCTATTTTATGGTTTACTGGTTTTTCTGGCTCAGGTAAAAGTACCGTTGCGAATGCACTAGAAGCAGCACTCAATCAGCAAGGTGCGCACACGTACCTACTTGATGGCGACAATGTACGCCATGGTTTATGTAAAGATTTAGGCTTTAGTGATGCCGATCGCGTTGAAAATATCCGCCGCGTAGGCGAAACCGCCAAGCTAATGGTTGACGCTGGTTTGTTAGTTCTTACTGCGTTTATATCTCCCTTTAAAGCTGAGCGCGACATGGTTCGTGAGTTAGTTGATGAGGGTGAATTTATCGAGGTATTCATCGACACCCCTCTTGAGGTGTGTGAAAGTCGCGACCCAAAAGGCTTATATAAAAAGGCGCGCGCTGGTGAAATTAAACACTTTACCGGGATTGATTCTACTTACCAGCCGCCAGTTAATCCTGAAATAATTTTAGATACCAGTAAAAACACCCTAGACCAATCGGTAGCTCAACTGATAACGTATCTAAAACATCAGCATATACTATAGGCCCATCTAATGAACCAAACTGAACTGCTAGAAGAAACCCTTATTCTCGCTCGCGAAGCGGGAAGCGCGATTATGGGTATTTACAACAAAGACTTTAACGTTGAATACAAAGCTGATGAAAGCCCCGTAACCGACGCCGACTTAGCAGCTCATAAAATCATTAGTGCCGGACTAAAAAAGCTCACCCCAGACATTCCCGTATTGAGTGAAGAAAGCGCCGATATTGGTTGGGATGTACGCCAAACATGGAAAAGCTATTGGCTGGTTGACCCAATTGATGGCACCAAAGAATTTATTAAAAAGAACGGCGAGTTTACCGTTAATATTGCCCTAATCGAAAACGGCAAACCAGTTTTAGCTGTGGTTGATGCCCCTGCGCTAGGTGTATCGTACATAGCCGCTGAAGCCATTGGTGCTTTTAAAGACAAAGGCGATGAGCGCATCGAGCTTAAAGTTACCACCAAACCTAACAAAGGCCTTATTCGTGTTGTAGGCAGTCGCTCGCACCCCTCTCCTGATTTAGCTGAATTTGTAAAACGCTTTGATGAGGTTGAAATGGTGTCAAAAGGCAGCTCACTGAAACTGTGTTTAGTCGCCGAGGGCAGTGCCGACATTTACCCACGCTTAGGCCCAACCTGTGAATGGGATACCGGAGCAGGCCATGCCATCGCCGAAATAGCCGGTGCAAAAGTCACTCAACTTGATGGCAGCCCGCTTATGTATAACACCAAAGATGAATACTTAAATCCGTATTTTGTGGTTTCTGCTTTAGAAGAATAAAAGCCCTCAGCTGTAAGCTATCAGTTGTCAGTAAAACAAGTGATAGCTTCAGCTATAAAGGCTGCTCAGTGAGCGTAAAGGTAAATACCCTAGGGCGTTTTATTTGCTATGTATAAATTAACTTAATAAGCGCACTCAAACACAGCAAAGTTATAAA
The DNA here is from genome assembly GCF_057552415.1 of Pseudoalteromonas sp. NH0006-26. The sequence continues at coordinate 95,633 of NZ_BAAJMJ010000010.1, read as the reverse complement.
CAAACCAAGTAATAAAATAACCTTTTCTTTTAGGGTTTGCTCTGGCTTTTGGAAAAATACAAAAATAGTTCGGTAAAGTGTACTCGGCACTATTAAAACCAAGCCAATAAACGCAGGCAACACACCTAATATAAAGCCAAATGCAAAACCTGAATTTTCCATTTCCCCGTATGCAGCACTAAATCCAAACCAAATAATAGCAACTGTAAAAAACGCAACGCCTAGTGAAATAGATAAAAGTGCCATTTATTAAATTCCTTTTTTTATCTTGAAAGAAGAGCAATTAATTTGCTACACATCAGCTTATCAATTTAACGACTATGAAACAGCTGCATCAGCATCTATATTAGCTCTGTGCACCTTCAAGTCAATATTACTAGAATAGAGGCCTCCCCTATGTTTCACTGTATTTTTGGCTTTCGACCGTGAAAATCTAAGTAAAGTTTTTTAAGTTTGTCAGGGACGAGTGGCCAACCTATTTCAATCCCTATGGGAGTGGCATTCCAAAATAAGTGTTCGACGTAATAGCTGTCTATGTACTCAAGTTCAGTAGGACTTGCAGAGTCTAGTTTTAGACTCATATATGACAAATGCTTTAGAGCGTTGGTGACTTCATTTTCGTTGAATGCAAAAGTTGTTAGATTTGCAAACTCTTCCATGCGAAAAGTAAGCTCCCAACTTTCGTGCTTATTCATTAGCGGGATAACATCCGGAAAATTTGATTGTATCTCATCAATAAATAATATTATTTCTTGCCTTGCCTTGCCATAGGCTCCCTTACAGAACAGAGTCATACAAATGCTATTTTGTAATTTTTTAAATGGAAATGCGAAAATGTCTGACCCAATTCTTTTTCTTACGCTTAACGATTTTGTTGGGCGATAAAAGCAAGTGAGTGCTGATTGAATAAGTCTGGGCGTTCTACATTGCATACGTGGCCACAATGTTGAATGGTTTGCAGTACGCTATTTTTATGGCACTTAACCATTTCTTTAACCGGGCCAAGGAACATGTGATCTTCTTTATCCATAATGTAAAGAATGGGTATATCAATGTCTTTTTCTTTGAAATACTGCATTAAGGGGTTTACGTCCATGGCTAATTTAAACCACTTTATAAACTCTTTTTGGCACAAGCGTTTTGCTTCACGAACAAACAAAAGCCGAGACTCTTTATGACGCTTTTTCGGCATCATAATAAAAGCAAATAAACGATACAGCCACATGTAAGGCAACAAGTGTTTAAAGGTATTGCCTAAATAAACCAAGGTATTACTACGAGTGTTAAAACGAGTAACAGCTCCGCCTAGCACCATGCTAGAAACATATTGCGGGGCGATTTCTGCAATATTTCGAATAAGAATTGTGCCCAATGAAATACCAACAAAGTGTGCGCTGGTGATATTGTTATGATCTAACACATCGATAATGTCTTTAGAGACATTATTAAATGAGTAATTATTATCAACAAAGTTTTGTAATAGATCATTAGATTTACCGTGACCACGAAGATCAAGCAACAACACATTATATTCTTTTTTATAGGCTTTAAGCTGACGAAACCAGATTGCCGAACTACCCCCTGCGCCATGGACAAATACAACCCATGTTTTACTGGTTTCGTGCACAAAAATAGTATGGAAAAGAATGTCTTTGCTCATTGCAATTAGCGGCCTATTTACTTCATTTGGCTTATTAAATTGTAGAAAGTATAACCGAGTTTAGAAAAAATCTCTTATGAAGTTCCTATTAATGGCTTCAATATTACAGGATAAAACCCGTTTTGAGTTGTTAGTTATCAATTAACTGGCCAAGAAAGTGAGCAAGCATTCTCAATTCTCATAAGTACACTTATCAATCATTCACTGAGTTAACCTATACCAAGTACACATTGACTTGAAAATAACTTTTCAGATTGTATGTCCCGCCTTTCACACCAATCATGCTGATTATTCACTCATTTCGCGGCATATTCCCGCGCTAATTGCTTGCCTTTTGAGCACTGTTTCATATTCGTGACAGTCAGTAACTAATACGCTACAACAAATTTATATCCACGACATAAAAACACATGAAATGTGTGGTTAAAAACTATATTCTTCGGCGCAATTATTATGATAAATAATGGATACACACACATGACAACATCTCAAGGTGCAACGCTTTCAAATGCACCAGCACAAGACGCACACACGTCTAAATCAAAATGGAACCTGCATGATACGCAGTGGACACTGAGCCTTTTTGGCACCGCAGTGGGTGCTGGTATTTTATTTTTACCGATTAATATTGGTATTGGTGGTTTTTGGCCGCTGATTATTATGGCGTGTTTAGCCTTTCCTATGACCTTTTTGGCGCACCGTGGTTTGGCGCGTTTTGTATTATCGTCAAAAAATAAAGATGCTGACTTTACCGATGTAGTAGAAGAACACTTTGGCGTAAACGCGGGTCGGCTGATCTCCTTGTTATACTTTTTATCGATTTTCCCTATTTTACTTATTTACGGTGTGGGCTTAACCAATACGGTAGACAGCTTTATGGTCAATCAATTAGGGATGGAGTCGCCGTCACGCGTTGCTTTATCGGGTATTTTAGTTGCGCTAATGATTGGCTTAATGATGGGCGGTGAACGCTTAATGCTGCGCGCCTTTGCTATTTTAGTTTACCCGTTAGTAGGTATTTTATTCTTTTTGTCTTTGTATTTAATCCCAAGTTGGCAAATGCCCGATACAGCCTTGCCTGAGCTAGGTAGCTTTAGTAAAACACTTTGGTTATCAATTCCTATTATTGTGTTTTCGTTTAGCCATGCAGCAGCTATTTCAAGCTTTGTTAATAAACAACGCAGTCACTACGCTGACCTAGCAACGTCTAAGTCAGAAGCAATTCTAAAACGTACCAGCTTATTACTGATCACCTTTGTTTTGTTATTTGTGTTCTCATGTGTGTTATCGCTTACCGGTGACCAAATGGCTGCAGCAAAAGCGGCAAACGTCTCTGTTTTATCTTACTTGGCTAATATTACAGAAAACTCATTTATTGCAACGCTGGGACCTTTGGTTGCCTTTATTGCGATTATGTCGTCGTTTTTAGGTCACTTTTTAGGGGCACGCGAAAGCTTTACTGGGTTAGTGACTAAACACTCAAGCATGAGCCCTAAAGTGGCTGACAAAGTGGGTGCGGTACTGATGTTTTTCGCTATTTGGTTCTGCGCGGTTAAAAACCCAAGCATACTAGATATGATGGATCAGTTATCAGGCCCAATCATTGCGATGATTTTATTCATTATGCCAATGATTGCAGTTTACAAAGTGCCTAGCTTACAAAAGTACCGTAATCGTTTAAGTACCTTATTTGTACTGGCTGTTGGCTCATTAGCAGTGTGTGCGTTACTGTACAGCATGCTTAGCTAAGTAAGTATTTATTACAAAAGCCCAGCGCATTTTGCTGGGTTTTTTTGTGCCTGCGGTTTATCGCAAATGATTTGTTTATATTATTGTTTGTGCAATGTTAGCTTATATATTCGTCTAAAAAATAAGCCAGCCATGCAAAACAATAAATACGTTTTTTTACTCACTTTTATACTCATACTACTTAGCCCTGTAATTAAAGCCGCTGAGCCCCCTACTATTCTATCAATGAAGGAAAGGGCAGCGTTTATCGATAGCATTACCGAAAAACGTATTAAAACGTTATTGCCCACATTAATGCAGCAACACAATATAGATATGTGGCTAATGATAAGCCGCGAATATAATGAAGACCCGATATTAAAAACCATGCTGCCTGCTACATGGCTTTCGGCAAGGCGCACCACTATTTTATTATTTGCAGTTAACAAACAAGGCGGTGTTGACGCCTTTGCAATTGCGCCTTACAAAATAGGAAGTGTGTTTAAAAAGGCCTGGGATAAGCAAGCACAGCCCAATCAGTGGCGTGCACTTAATGAGCTAATTGAGCAATACCAACCACGAAATATTGCCCTTAATACATCAACAGACTGGGCTCATGCCGATGGCTTGGTACTGGGCGATTATAAACAATTAATGTCTACCCTACCTAAACCATATCAAAGCAAAATAATATCAGCCGAGCCGCTGGCTGTTTCATGGCTTGAACAACGTATTCCCGAAGAAGTAGATATGTATAAGCATATTGTATCTATTGCCCATCATATTATTGCTGAGGGATTCTCCAGTAATACTATTACGGTTGGAGAGACAACCAGCGACGATTTAGTGTGGTGGTTTAGAGAGCGGGTAAGGGAGCTTAAGCTGCAAACGTGGTTTCATCCTAGCATTGCAATACAACGCGCCGACAGCAAATCGTTCGACCATGAAGACAGCTTTACCAACGGCTATGCCGATAATGTTATTCAAGCAGGCGACTTATTACATGTCGATTTTGGCATTAATTATTTGCGCTTAAATACCGACACTCAACAACACGCGTATGTTTTAAAACCAGGCGAGACAAAAGCTCCCGATTACCTAGTTGATGCGTTAAAAAAGGGTAATAAGCTACAAGACATTTTTACAGCTGAATTTACAGCTGGTAAAACAGGTAATCAGGTTTTAAAAGCCGCCCGCGAAAAAGCCATTGCACAGGGGTTAAAGCCCACTATTTATACTCACCCGCTTGGCTACCATGGTCATGCAGCTGGCACTACTTTAGGTATGTGGGACTCACAGCAAGGTGTACCGGGGGATGGCGATTACCCGCTGCATTTAAACACGGCATATTCTATTGAGCTTAACAATGCGGTGTTTATAAAACCGTGGAATAAAGAAATAAGAATAATGCTAGAAGAAGATGCCATGTTTGATAAAACCGGTGTGTGGTATCTCAATGGCCGACAAACCGAGTTATTACTCGTTAAGTAGCATTAAACAACACATACAAAAATGGCGCTCAGTGAGCGCCATTTTTATTTAATGCGTTGCTATTATTCTGTATCTGGCAGATTACGGCCATAGAATATTTCCTGCATTTCACGCGTCAGTTTTGAACGAATTTCTTCTTCTTCATCATCTGACAAATCATCTGTAGAAATACCAAATAAATAGGTGTTTAAATCGGTTTCTTTTAACATCATTTTGGTGTGGAACAGATTTTCTTGATACACGTTCACGTCCATCATTTGGTACGCTTCTTTGGTATCTTCTGTCATGAAGTTTTGAATCGAATTAATTGCATGATCAATGTAATGTTTAACGCCGTTTACATCACGGGTAAAGCCACGTACACGGTAATCAATCGTTACCACATCAGACTCAAGACTATGAATTAAGAAGTTTAACGCTTTAAGTGGTGAAATAATGCCACAGGTTGATACTTCAATATCCGCACGGAAAGTACAAATGCCATCATCAGGGTGTGCTTCAGGGTATGTGTGAACGCATATATGGCTTTTATCAAGGTGTGCAACCACTGAGTCAGGTAATGGTCCTGGCGCTTCATCAGCATCATAATTTTGCTGCTCTTCTACCGGCTCTTCTGAAACTAAAATAGTTACGCTGGCACCTTGTGGCTCGTAATCTTGACGTGCAACGTTTAATATATTGGCACCAATAATATCAACCACATCGCCTAAAATGTCGGTTAGTCTATCTGCACTATACTGCTCATCGATATATTCTATGTATTCTTTACGTTGTTGCTCTGTTTTTGCATAGCAAATATCGTAAATACTAAAGCTTAAGCTTTTGGTTAAATTATTAAAGCCATGAAGTTTAAGTTTATCGAAGGGTTTGTTCATAATAAACCAACCTATAAATTAGTGAAATCTGCACCTGCAGAATGAAAAGTTCGCGGATTTTATACGAATTTCACTCACGGAAAAAGCGTTATTTTCCCTGATCTTGAACAACTTCGTGGCTATGAGTAATTTCTACTGTTTTATCAAGCATTAATGCAACAGAACAATACTTTTCAGCGGAAAGCGAAACCGCTCGTTCTAAGTGTTTTTCAGAGACATCATTACCAGTTACAACAAAGTGTAAATTAATTTTTGTAAACACCCGCGGGGCTGTTTCTGCTCGCTCAGCAGTTAACTGCACATCAACTGATGAGAAGTCTTGTTTGGTTTTTTTTAAAATGCTAACAACATCAACCGACGAACAACCACCCACAGACATCAGTACCATTTCCATTGGACTCGGTGCAGCTCCATCACTACCCGCATCAAATACCACATTATGGTTGCTGTTAGAGCGACCTATATACGTATTACCTTCAACCCATTTTACATTTGCTTGCATTGTTTTATCTCAATAATTTATATTCATTACACGCAGACACTCACGCGCATTTAAAATTAAATAGCGAATAAAGCGTGGTTTTTAAAGGGGGACTATTAATTAATTGCGTTATCAAATAAGTTTTTGACTAGCCCAGCAAACTCGTCAATAAAAGCATGCTGTTCGACTGTAACAGTGTGGGAAGTCACACTACTAAGTACTTCTTGTAAATCGTAAACAATACCATCAACTTCGCGTACAATTTGGCTACGTTGCTCAGTAGAAAGGTCAGGATGCTGTTGGCAAATGAGTATCACATTTTCGGCAATGACATCTTCAATTAACTCAATAACGGTTGGTGCGCCGGGCTTTATTTCGCCTGGTTTCTCAAACATCGCTAAATTCTGAGTTAGGTACATTATTAAATCATCGTACCCTTGCCTGTTTAAAACCATTGTTTATTTACCTCGCAATTACTAATGCTTAATTTAAGCAGAAAGCACTGATAATTGCTAGCTTTGTGAGATTGCAATACAAAAAAAGCAGCCGAAGCTGCTTTTATACTAATTAAGTCGTACTTAACTAATGTTCAGAGTACTTAATCTATTTTTAAGCCTGGGCTTAATGTTGCCGGCATGGTTACTTTTTCAAGCTCCACAGACGCAACAGGGTATGCACAGTAATCGGCAGCGTAATAAGCGCTTGCTCTGTGATTCCCTGAGGCACCAATACCACCAAACGGTGCAGCACTTGATGCACCTGTAATTGGGCGGTTCCAGTTAACAATACCCGCACGAATACGACGTAAGAAATGATCGTAATCAGCTTGGTTATCACTTAGTAAACCTGCTGATAAACCAAAGCTAGTGTCGTTTGCTTTATCAATCGCTTGGTCAAAATCGTCAAAGCGGAATACTTTTAAAAGTGGACCAAAATGCTCTTCATCTGGGAAGTCATTAATATTTGTACACTCAATAATACCCGGTGTAACAAAACCTGTATTTGCTGTGTGCTCAAGCTCAACTAATACTTCTCCACCCATGGCTTTTAACTCATCTTGTGCTTTAACCATACCAGCCGCTGCGGCCGCTGATATCATTGAGCCCATAAATGGTTGATCAGCGTCGTCGTAGTTACCAACTTTAATTGCCTTAGTCGCTGTAATTAAGCGCGCTAAAATTTCATCGCCTTTAGCACCTGTTGGTAAAAACAGTTTACGCGCACAAGTACAACGTTGGCCGCTTGAGATAAACGCAGACTGCACAATATCATGCACTACAGCGAGGGTATCTTCTGCATCTTTAACGATTAGCGGATTATTACCACCCATTTCGAGTGCTAAAATCTTGCCTGGTTGACCTGCGAACTGTTCATGTAAAATATGACCCGTACGTGAAGACCCAGTAAAGAATAAACCATCAATGCCTTTGTGTGACGCCAATGCTTTACCTGTTTCTACTTCACCTTGTACTAAGTTAATAACCCCTGCTGGTAAACCGGCTTTTTCCCATAGTTTAAGGGTTAGCTCAGCCACCATAGGTGTAAGTTCAGAGGGTTTAAATACCACAGTATTACCAGCTAAAAGTGCAGGTACAATGTGGCCATTTGGTAAGTGCCCAGGGAAGTTATAAGGACCAAATACAGCAACAACACCATGTGGCTTATGACGGATCATCGCACGGCCTTGCGGCATAGCGTTTTCAACATCACCAGTACGGTCTAAAAATGCTTTTTCAGCAATGGCAATTTTACCTACCATGGCGCCCGCTTCAGTACGTGTTTCCCAAAGTGGTTTACCTGTTTCTTGTGCAATAGCAACCGCTAGCTCTTCGCTGTGCTCTTTTAATGTTGCAGCAAAGGTTTTTACAATTTCTAAACGCTCACTAAAGCTTTTATCAGCCCAGCTATAAAATGCTTCACGTGCTGATGCTACAGCGCTGTCTACTTGCTCTGCGCTTGCAGCTGATGCCTGCCAAATAACGTCGTTATTTGCAGGGTTAACTGAATTAAATTCTGTGCCTTGGCCTTGTGACCATTGACCATTAATAAATTGTGCAGGATGAGTCATATACTTTCTCCTAAATTAAACTGGGGTAGCAGTAACAAAATCGCCCGATTTTAAATGTAATGCATCAGCAAGTTCTTGCGTAAGCACCAGGCTATTAGAACGCGAATCAAATGCCATTGGCGCTACGGTTGCTCTAAAGTCTTCAAGCTTATCATTAGCTAGCAATACCATGGTATCACCTGTCATTTCGCCAATTTCAACACTAAAGTTTTGTGCATTACGTACAGTGGCAATGTTATCTACTTTTGCTTCAACGGTTGGACCCGCATCAAAAATGTCGACGTAACCATTAAAAGTAAAGCCTTCACTTTTTAATAACTGAATAGCTGGGCGCGTATTATCGTGTACTTGACCAATAACCGCTTGCGCTTCTTTACTCAATAAATTGACGTAAATTGGGTATTTAGGCATTAACTCCGCAATAAACACTTTTTGCCCGATTCCCGTCAGATAATCTGCAGTTGGGAAATCCATTGAGAAAAAGTGTTCTTCAAGCCACTGCCAAAATGGGCTACTGCCGTTTTCGTCAGATACGCCACGCATTTCTGCGATAACGGTTTGTGCAAAGCGTTGCTGATGTTGTTTTATAAACATAAAGCGTGCTTTTGAAAGCAGCTTACCGTTACAGTTTTTACGATAACCGTCTTTTAAAAACAGTGTACACAGCTCTGTAGCCCCAGTGTAGTCGTTACAAAGGGTGAGAATATCTACCGCTTTATATACATCTAGCGTGCGCGAAGAGTGAATCACTTTACTCAAATGGTAATGATAAAATGCGTCATCTAAGCCAACTGCCGCTTCAATACCTGAAGTACCAACTACTTCGCCAGTTTCAGTATCTTCAAGAACAAATAAGTACCCTTCATCACCGGGTTGTGACGTGGTTTTTGTAAATGAATTAACAGAATGTGCAATCTTCTTTTGTAATAACTCTTCGTTATTAGGTAAAGAAGTAAAGCCATGTCCCGACTCGTCGGCGATGGTTACTAAAGCTGCATAATCACTTTTTTGGATTGGGCGAAGGATCATCATGAATCCGCTTACTCCCTTATATATAACGGTAAATAGGAACTGCAAGGGCAAACAATGTTTGCCCTTAGAGAAGTTAAATTAGCGATTACGCATTTACAACGTGGGCTACTGCTTTTTCAAAGCGTGCCATACCTTCGCGAATATCAGCTTCTGGTATTACTAAAGATGGAGTAAAACGAACCACATCAGCACCTGCCACAAGTGACATTAAGCCATGCTCAGTACCCGCAACTAAAAACTCTTTAGCGCGTCCTTTGTACTGCTCATTTACTACGGCACCGATTAATAAACCTTGGCCACGAATTTCACTAAATACGTGGTACTTTTCGTTGATCGCATTAAGTAGCTCGGTAAATAACGCCGCTTTTGCTTTAACGCCCGCTAATACTTCTGGATTATTCACAGTATCAAATGCGGCTTCTGCAACAGCACAAGCTAGTGGGTTACCGCCGTAAGTAGAACCATGAGTACCTACTTTAAGGTGCTGTGCAATTTCAGTGGTTGTTAGCATGGCGCCAATTGGGAAACCACCACCGAGTGCTTTTGCTGAGGTTAAAATGTCAGGAACTACGTTTAAACCTTGGTATGCGTAAAGCTCACCTGTACGACCAACACCTGATTGCACTTCATCAAAAATAAGCAGTGCATTGTGCTTAGTACATAAATCACGAACGCCTTGTGCAAATTCGTCAGTTGGCGAGATAATACCGCCTTCACCTTGAATTGGCTCCATCATTACTGCACAGGTATTGTCACTGATCAGTGCTTCAAATGCGGCAAGATCATTGTAGTCACAATGAACAATATCACCAGGCTTAGGACCAAAACCGTCAGAGTAAGCCGCTTGACCGCCTACAGTAACCGTGAAGAATGTACGACCGTGAAAACCTTTGTTAAAAGCAATAATTTGCGATTTTTCTGCGCCAAATTTATCAAGCGCAAAACGACGTGCTAATTTAAGTGCCGCTTCGTTTGCTTCTGCGCCTGAGTTTGCAAAGTAAACTTTTTCTGCAAAGGTCGCATCAACCATTTTTTTAGCTAGACGCAATGCTGGCTCGTTGGTCATTACATTTGATAAATGCCAAATTTTTTCGCCTTGCTCTTTTAATGCACCTACTAATGCAGGATGGCAATGGCCAAGACAGTTAACGGCAATACCACCAGCAAAGTCGATAAACTCTCGTCCTTGTTGATCCCATACACGAGAGCCTTCGCCTCGAACTGGAATTACGCTTGAAGGTGCGTAGTTAGGAACCATTACGTGATCAAATAATTCGCGATTGACTGTCATTTTATTTCCTCTTAATTGTGTGCATCACAAAGCAGTAGAATAGGGGTGTGATTATTGTTAATAACCAAATAGGTGGGCAAAATTAATACGATTATATTTGCCTGAAACTACGTTGTGGTTCAATTTTCAGGCGCTCATTATTTCAGAAATTTGGGGTTATGTCTCTTCAAAAACTTTCATGTACCCCTTTAAAATAAAGGGCTTAAGATATTATTTCATAGATAGTGAATAACTATTTGGCAGCTAAAAATAACGAATGCTTACCTTAGTAAGCGCCTCTACAACGAAAAAGGCATGGCGCTTATAAACCAACAGCACATGAGGAAGTAGAATTAAAGTGAATGAATAGTCGCAAAAAAATTAACAGATTTAATCAATTTGCAGTGCCAAATTAGTAAAATTACCTGTTTGTAAGGTATCTAACTCTTTTTTAGTGAACTGATAATAGCTAAACCAGCTTTGTAATTCATCGTCTTCAATAAGCTGGTGCTCTTTTAAATTTAAGTACTGAGAGTAACAACGCGCTTTTAAAATTACTTGCGCTAATGGCAATAAACTATCGCCCTTTGCTACTCCATTCACTAACTGCTGCATAACACTGTCAAACGGCAAATATTTAAATGACATGCTCTCAATCACCTTAGCGCTAACAAGCAATGATTTTTCATTCAGCAGTGTCGTTAAAAATAGCGGGTCGGGCTTTAACTCCAATAACGCGGTATGTAGGTTTTTGTCACCTTCTTCACGAGCACGCTGTACTTTGCGTTGCCATACCTGATCAAACACTTTTAAATATAAACGTACTAAAGCAATTTGCCCCACATTCAGTAACATGCCCAGGGTAAATGCATGCATGGGGTTTACCCCATTAAGTTGAGCAAGCGTTTGCGCCGCAATGGCACAGGACATGGTGTTGTCTTTTAATCTGCGCTTTAATAGCGGAAATGGTGCTGTGCTGTGTGGCATCCAGTGACGCACACAAAAAGTAGGCACTACCAGTTGTAAGTTATCTAAACCGACGTAGCGTAATGCCAGTGCTGGGGTGTCTACTTTGACTGAGGTACTTTTACTGCGTTGCTTACGATAAAAAGGTAAATTAACTAAGGTAACCAACTCTCGTCCAAGCCAATTTAAGTCGTTAATTAACGGCTCTAAACGACCAACCGATGCCGCACGAGTTGCAAGAATATCAAGTATCGCGGACACATTGTCATCTATGCCAATAGTGTCTTTAATAACAGAGTCTATGTCTTCAAGGCGCTTGGCCATCACGGTCTCAATAACCGTATGTAATTTTTGACTGGTTTTTGCCTGCAACTTTTGATGTGAAGTGCTTTTTTGTTGACGCTTTTGCTGCGCAGCCACTTCGACTTCTAATAAGGTACGATTTTTAACCGGTTTACCATCATTGAGATCTAAGGTATGAATAAAGCCTATTTGCTGGTTGGCAAAACTATGACCCAGTAGCAAATCATGCGCTCGTTGATGTAGCACGTTAACAATACGCTGTTGCTGCAATGTGTCGGTCATAAGCTCTATCTTAGGGAAAAAGTAAATAGCTTGCAGGTATAAGCCTAGAAGCGTGTTAAAAAGTTATCAAGTAAAGCTAAGCCTTGCTCTGTCAAAATTGCTTCAGGATGAAATTGCACGCCTTCGAGCGCGAGCTCGTTATGTAATAATCCCATAATTTCATCACGCTGCCCAGTGTTGCTTTGAGTCCACGCTGTGACTTCTAGTGCTTTAGGCAATGAGTGTGCTTCAACAATTAAAGAATGGTAGCGGCACACTGTCAGCGGGTTAGGTAAACCTTTAAACATACCTTGATGCTGATGATATATTGGCGATGTTTTGCCATGCATCACCTGTTTAGCTCGCACTACTTTCCCGCCGAGTACCTGAGCAATCGTTTGATGCCCTAGGCAAATACCTAATATAGGATAAGTTCCTTTAAATTGCTCCACCACAGATAACGAAACCCCAGCCTCATTAGGGCTTTTAGGGCCTGGAGAAATAACAATGTGATCGGGGTTTAACTGTTTAATTTCGCTCAGTGTTATTTGGTCGTTACGTTTTACCAACACTTCTTGATCTAATCGTTGAAAATACTGTACCAAATTGTAGGTAAACGAATCGTAGTTATCGATCATTAAAAGCATGTAATAGAGTACTCAAAGTAATTAGGAATTGCAGGCATATTCTAACTGAAGGCTTTGCAGGTGTCAGTGTTTTGCAGCCCAGCAAATACAAATAGCCGACTTACAATCAGCAATGGTTGATTTATTTTAAATCAGCCCAAGCTCTATTGTATGAGTAATTGGGCAGTCACAGACTATCTATAAATAAAGTGACCTGCATTATTCAACAGAGTATTAAATACGTATAAGCAAGGAGTAACCTATGTTAGGCGAAGACCATTCATTAACTAAAGACTTTCCTGATTACACGCAAACTATTGCAAAACTCAATGCAAATGATGAAAACTTTGCAACCAAAGCAAAACAATATAATGAAATCGATAAAGAAATTCGGGTACTTGAGCTACAAGACTCACCTATCGATGACGACGCTATGCAGCAGCTAAAGCATGACAGAATGGTATTGAAAGATTGGTTACATCAACAATTAACGGCTGCTAATTAATTGCTATTACTTGGCGTCTATTAAGTAATAGGCGCCAAAATTAAATTTTCATTTCCCCTTTCCTACCCTATGCTAATCATAACTTTAACCATCATGGTGCAAAAGCATTGCTATTTACTTAGCTTAAAGACAAGCTATCTTTATCTAAATTAAACAACGTTATTTTTTATGGCTAAATACTTACTCTCGATTGATCAAGGAACAACAAGCTCTCGGGCTATTTTATATACCCAAGATGCACAGGTGCTAGGGAGCGCTCAACAAACCTTTCCTCAGCATTTTGTAAAAAATGGTTGGGTTGAACACGATCCTGTAGATATTTGGCAAACTGTATTAACCAGCGTTAAAAACCTCTTAGCGCAGCAACGAGTGACTGCCGCCGATATAATTGCCATCGGCATTGCTAATCAGCGAGAGACCACTTTAGTGTGGAATAAAAAAACTGGGCAACCTATTTATAACGCGATTGTGTGGCAAGATCGACGCACCAGTGAATATTGCGATAGTTTACGTCATGCTGGGCATACACAAATGGTGAATGATAAAACCGGTTTAGTACTCGACCCTTACTTTTCTGCAACCAAAATCCGTTGGATTTTAGATAACGTCACCGGCGCCAAAGAGCAAGCACACGCAGGCGAACTGGCCTTTGGCACTGTTGATAGTTACCTACTATGGCAACTCACTAACGGGAAAGCTCATAAAACCGATGCCACCAATGCCTCACGAACTTTACTGTTTAATATTCATCAGCAATGCTGGGATGAAGAGTTGCTGACTTTATTTGATATTCCACTGACTATGTTACCTGAGGTAATGGACTCAGCGGCTGATTTTGGAATGACAAGCAGCGAGTTGTTCGGTGGTGAAGTTCCTATTTGTGGTATTGCTGGCGATCAGCAAGCCGCTTTAATTGGTCAAGCCTGTTTTGAAGAAGGTATGGCAAAAAGTACCTACGGTACGGGCTGCTTTTTAATGCTTAACACTGGTGAAAAAGCGCTTAAGTCAAATAACCGGTTATTAACCACTCTTGCATATCGGCTCAACGGCAAACCCACCTATGCGATTGAAGGCAGCATTTTTATGGCGGGTGCCACCATGCAATGGATAGTAGAAGGCTTAAAGTTATTAGAAAACGCGAGAGAAAGTGAAGCGCTTGTCAAAGATGTTCCCTTAGATCATGGGGTGTTTTTAGTCCCCTCGTTTACCGGCTTAGGTGCTCCCTATTGGGATGCAAATGCAAGAGGTGCTATTTTAGGCCTAACCCGAGACTCAGGCATTAGCACCATTGTGGCAGCCGCCTTACAGTCGGTGGGTTATCAAACCAAAGATTTACAAAAAGCTATGGAGGGTGACGGGCTTCGCCCTAGTATTTTAAGAGTTGATGGTGGCATGGCAAACAATAATTGGGCCATGGCATTTTTAGCTAACATTTTAGGTGCCAGTGTTGAGCGCCCAACCTTAACTGAAACCACTTCATTGGGGGTTGCCTACTTAGCAGGCCTACAAACTGGGGTTTATAAATCAACGGCGCAGCTTGCCAGCATGTGGAAAAGCGATCGTCGCTTTGAACCCACCATGAGCAGTGAAGAGCGCAACGATTTATATGCAAAGTGGCTACATTGCATTGCACAAGTTAGACTTTCTAATAGCACTGACGACAAGAGTGACTAAGAATCTATGAGCGTACACGATAACGAATATGACTTACTCATTATTGGCGGCGGCATTAACGGCGCTGGCATTGCTGCCGATGCCAGTGGTCGTGGCTTAAAAGTACTCTTATGTGAGCAGAACGATTTAGCCTCTGCCACCTCCTCTAATAGCAGCAAACTTATTCATGGCGGGCTTCGCTATTTAGAGAATTATCAATTTAGATTGGTAAGAGAGGCCTTGCGTGAGCGTGAAGTACTGTTAAAAAAAGCACCGCATATTATGTGGCCACTGTCTTTTCGACTGCCGCATCAAACACATTTACGATCGCCATGGATGATTCGTGTGGGGTTATTTATTTACGACCACCTAACCAAGCGTAATACTTTACCTGCTTCAAAGGCGATTGAGTTTAACAGCGATAGCGTTCTTAACAGTAGCATTACCCAAGGCTTTGAATATGCAGACGGCTGGGTTGATGACGCACGTTTAGTGATTTTAAACGCACAAGCAGCGCATAATTTGGGTGCCACCATTGCAACACGCACGCGCTGTATTAAAGCCATCCGTAACGCAGACTATTGGGATGTGATTTTAGAGCAACAAGCCAGCAAACAACACCTAAACATTAAGGCTAAAAGTGTTGTAAATGCTGCAGGCCCTTGGGTAGCATCATTATTTGAAGATGTATTTACCCAGCCCACACCACATACTGTTCGTCTTGTGAAAGGCAGTCATATTGTGGTGCCTCGAATTCATAGCCAGCCAGTTGCCTATATTTTACAAAATGAAGATAACCGTATTGTATTTGTGATTCCTTATGAGCAAGATTACTCACTGATTGGCACCACGGATGAAGAGTACATCGGCGATATTACTGATGTAAAAATTAGTGAGCAAGAAATCGAGTACCTGATCAGTATTACTAATCATTACTTTAAAAAGCCAATAAGCGAAGCGGATATTGTGCACACGTTCAGTGGCGTGCGCCCGCTGTTAGATGACAAATCAACAGATGCCCAAGCGGTCACCCGCGATTACAAACTGATATTAAATAATGAGGCTGATCATGCTCCATTATTAAGTGTGTTTGGTGGTAAAATTACCACTTATAGAAAGCTTGCAGAAAATGCCGTCAATAAGTTAGCGCCTTTTTACCCAAAGATGAGTGGCTCGTGGACGAAAAACCCCCCTTTACCAGGCGGCGACTTTAGTAACCAAGCATACCTTATCGCTCAGTTAGAAAGCAGCTATCCTTGGCTGCCAACCGACACCTTAAAACGTATGGCTCGCAGCTATGGCACGCTTAGTTATCAATTATTGGGTAAAAGCCAAGCAATCGGCGATTTAGGTTATCACTTTGGCCATGGCTTATATGCACAAGAAGTTGATTACTTAGTAAACCATGAATGGGCAAAAAGCAGCGCAGATATACTTTGGCGCAGAACTAAGCTCGGACTGCGTTTTACTGAAAAACAAGTCATTGCCCTGGGGCAATATTTGACTAGGGCCTGTTGATCTTGCGGATTAAAATTTATTCAAACTAGGGGCTATTTAATCGCGGCGCGAGGTTTGTGACCTAGTGGGCTAAGTAAAAACCGAGCAACAAAGAGTCAATAGACCCTAGGCAGAACCCTTTGGGCAGCGCCTATTTGGCATTGATGCTACGTTATCGCCTATTTATGGGGAATAACCACACTACATAGGCTCTGCCTTGCCTAAATACCAAAAAGACTGCTGTAAATTTAACCTTGAAGGGTCAACAGGCCCTTACACCCTGCTTGCCACAGCTAAGCTGCGATTAACTCGTTGCAACAAGGTGCTGTGTTAATGCAGCTTTTTCATCAGCCGAAAGCATTTGCTTTGTTTTGCTGGCAAAGTCATAACGTACCATGACCGTTTTACCAATAGCGCAACACTTATCTTGCTGCCAGGCTTCTTGGCGGATCACAAATGAGCTATTACCAATCTGCTCTATGCTGGTGTTAATTGTCACTTCATGAGCATAAAATAGCTCGCCGACAAACGACACTTCAACCTTAGCAATAATTAACTTCCAGTTGTGAGGATTAAGATCAGGGGTAAAAAATTTAAAAATAGGTACTCGGGCGGCTTCAAACCAAACTGGGAGTACGGTATTGTTGATGTGTCCGAGTGCATCCGTTTCGCTAAAGCGCGGCATCACTTTTTCAGTAAACATAATAATCCATAATAATTAAACAGGTAACTCATGACGGACTTTATTCGCGTGTATGACAACGCGCTCAGCAGTGACTTTTGTGATAACTTTATCACCACCTTTTCTCAAAGCCCGCATATTAAACAAGGGATGACATCGGGCGGCGTTGATCTTAATAAAAAAGATAGCCACGACCTACACTTAAACAATCATCCTGAATACGCAGAACAATTAAAACATATTCAACAAACCACTGCACAGTATGTTTTTAAATACATTGAAGAACATATTTTTATGATGATTGGGGCATTTGGTTTAAAAGTGTATCACCCAAAAACAGGTCAGCCGGTAGATTTGACTCATGCCAATTATGACGAAGTAGGTAAACCACAACTTCCTTTACTGGTGCAGCAAATTTTTAGGCTCGGTAATATTCAAGCACAAAAATATGAGGTCAATAAAGGGGGCTATCCGTATTGGCATAGTGAGGTGTATCCGCAGTTACAGCATAACGAAGCGTTGCATCGGGTGTTGTTATTTATGTTTTATTTAAATGATGTTGAGGAAGGCGGAGAAACCGAGTTTTATTATCAAAATAAAAAAATAGCCCCTAAAAAAGGCTCCATGGTGGTTGCCCCAGGGTATTTCACGCATACACATAGAGGCAATAAGCCAGTATCAAACGATAAGTATATTTTAACCTCATGGGTTTTGTTTAATCGAGCAGAGCAAATTTATGGAACGCCGCAAAGCTAGGTAATCAGCCAATAAAAAAGCCATAAGTAATTTTTACTTATGGCTTTAAAAAGTGTTTAATAAATAAGGATTTAACCTAGAAGCTCATCAAACAAATTAAATAGCGTGTCCATTTCTTCTAGGGTGTTGTAGTGCATGCAACCAATGCGTACTACGCCGCCCTTATCAAGCACACCAAGTTGTTTGCATAAACCTTGGGCGTAAAAATTACCATCCCATACACATACATGTTGTTTGCCCAAAAATTCAGACACTTGGCGAGGCTCTAACCCTTCAAAGGTCAGTGCAAACGTAGGGGTACGCTCACTTAAGCGTGCTAAGTCATCAATACCAAACAATTTAATACGCGGGTAATTAACCAGGCGAATTAAAAAGTATTCACTAAGCGCCATCTCGTGTTGTTTCGTTTTTTCAAACGCAACACGTAGTTTTTCTCGGCGTGAGTGACTGTCATTAAGCTCGCTAATTGCCGCAATGTAATCAACCGCCGCAATAAAGCCCGCTAGTGCTTCAAAACTTTGTGTGCCGGTTTCCCAGCGGCCTGGAGCAACATCTTTTGCTGGCTCTACTTTATAAGGTGTAAACCCTTCTAAATGCGAAGCTTTACCGTAAACCATGCCTAAGTGCGGGCCAAAAAACTTATATGCAGAACACGCTAAAAAGTCACAATCTAACGCTTGCACATCTATTAGTTCATGAGGGGCATAATGCACAGCATCAACATACACCAATGCACCGACATTGTGAGCAAGCTCTATAATGCGTTTAATATCGTTAATAGAGCCTGTGGTATTTGATGCATATGTAACCGCAACCAATTTAGTGTTAGCGTTTAATAAGCTTTCAAAATGCACCATATCTAAACTGCAATCGGCTTCGTTAATAAGCGCAGTGTTAACCACTGCGCCTTTATCTTCAGCTGCTTGCTGCCAAGACGATACATTTGAAAAATGATCTGCATTGGTCACAATAATTTCATCGCCTGCTTGCCAGTCGCGTGAAATCGCGCGACTAAAGCTAAATGTTAGGCTGGTCATGTTCGGGCCAAACACAATGTTTTGTACACTCGGCGCATTTAACAAATCAGCCGCCGCTTGACGCGCATTAGCCATCAGCTCAACCGTTTTGTCACTTGAGAAAAACGCACCGCCCAAGTTTGAATTGTAATGCCCTAAATAAGCGGTCATGGCACTCAGTACCGGCTGGGGTACTTGTGAGCCACCTGGCCCATCTAAAAATACCGGTGACTTGCCATCAACCGTTTGCATTAAAGCGGGAAATTGCGCGCGCAATTGCATTAAATTCATTTTATTTCTCTTAAGCAGTTAGTACAAAACAATCCAGGTAACCTGGTTTATTAGCATCAATCTTGTTCATTGGCGTGGCGTTATGCCATACCTGACGGTCATTAATTAGTGCAAACATACCGTCTTTTATTTCCATTTTAAAACACGGTTCAGCTTGTTGGTTTTCATAAACCAATAGCTCACCACCTTCTAAATTCTCATGAGAAACACCACATACACACACATGATCAAACCCGTCTTGATGCACACCTTCTGGGGCTGCTGGCGTGTCGCTATCAATGGCAAGCATTCTAAATTGGTGAATTTCAATATCACGCTCTGCATCAATACCGGTAATCGCACAAAATTCGCTAACAATACTTTTCATACCCTCAGACTCAAGCAAGCTTTGCTCTAAATTTTCGTAAGTACGTTCAACATTACCTTGAAAGGTATTAATTGAATCGTCTTGCACAAACGCTTTAGTCGCTTGAAGATTAAGCTCACCATTTTGTAGTTTAACTACTGAATAACGGCGTTTGCGAAACGCACCATCTGCATATGGGTTTGCAGGTAAGTTATCAAAAGAAGGCTTAACCAAATCAATGTTGGCTTGGTTAATAAAACGAAGTTGCAGTAAATTCTGGTTGTTTAATGCGGTCATAAAATCCTGCTTATAATAATGATAATATTGGTAGGGATTTTAATGCATATAGAGAGGATTTTTTGCTTTATTAACCATAATAATAACGGCATTTAACGCAAGTTAATACAATCATCGAATAAATTTAGCATTATCTATCTAATATTTAATTTAGCTAATAAAAAACCCGCCGAAGCGGGTTTTTAAACAAACTCTATAAATTATACAGCTTGTTGAATAATTACGTTGTCTGCTTTTTTAGTGTACTGAGGCATACGGTGGAAGTTCAAGTAACGGTAAGTATCTGCTGCCGTTGCATTGATTTTCGCTGCATATTCTTGGTACTCAGCAGGTGTAGGTAATTTACCTAAAATTGCCGCTACTGCTGCCAGCTCTGCTGAAGCTAAGAATACGTTTGCGCCTGTGCCTAAACGGTTAGGGAAGTTACGTGTGGAAGTAGACACAACCGTTGCTTTATCTGCAACACGTGCTTGGTTACCCATACACAATGAACACCCTGGCGTTTCAATACGTGCTCCAACACGACCAAAGATACCGTAGTAACCCTCGTCTGTAAGTTGGTCTTTGTCCATTTTCGTTGGTGGTGCAACCCAAAGCTGTGTTGGGATACGACCTGTAAAACCATCGAGTAATTTACCTGCTGCACGGAAGTGACCAATGTTAGTCATACAAGAACCGATAAATACCTCATCAATTTTCTCACCTGTCACATCAGACAGTAAGCGCGCATCATCTGGGTCATTTGGCGCACACAGTACTGGCTCTTTAATCTCGGCTAAGTCGATTTCAAGCACATGCTTGTACTCTGCATCTTTGTCCGCTTCCATTAGTTCTGGATTAGCTAGCCATTCTTGCATTGCAGTAATGCGGCGTTCAATCGTACGTACATCACCGTAACCTTCAGAAATCATCCACTTAAGCATAACAATGTTAGACTCAAGGTATTCGCTGATCGACTCTTTAGAAAGCTTAACAGTACAACCAGCGGCTGAACGCTCTGCTGATGCATCAGATAATTCAAATGCTTGCTCAACGGTTAAGTGCTCAACCCCTTCAATTTCTAGAATACGGCCAGAGAATTCGTTGATTTTGCCTTTCTTCTCAACCGTTAATAGGCCTTCTTTAATACCGTAGTAAGGGATGGCATGAACGAGGTCACGTAACGTAATACCTGGTTGCATTTCACCTTTAAAGCGAACCAAAATCGATTCAGGCATATCAAGTGGCATAACACCCGTTGCTGCTGCAAATGCGACCGCACCCGAACCCGCAGGAAATGAAATACCTAATGGGAAACGTGTATGTGAATCACCACCGGTACCTACGGTGTCTGGCAATAACATACGGTTCAACCATGAGTGAATTACACCATCACCTGGACGAAGCGATACACCGCCACGGTTCATAATAAAATCAGGAAGTGTATGATGCGTGTTTACGTCAATTGGTTTAGGGTAAGCCGATGTATGACAAAAAGACTGCATAGTTAAATCTGCAGAGAAACCTAAACAGGCTAAATCTTTAAGCTCATCACGTGTCATAGGACCGGTGGTATCTTGCGAGCCAACCGTGGTCATTTTAGGTTCACAATATTGGCCAGGGCGAATACCGGTAACGTTACATGCTTTACCCACCATTTTTTGCGCAAGTGTAAAGCCTTTATCTGATACTTCAGTTACAGCGGGTACTTTAAATACGTCAGTTGCACCTAAACCTAGAGACGTACGTGCTTTGTCTGTAAGGCCGCGACCAATGATCAGTGGAATACGACCACCAGCACGAACCTCATCAAGAATGACCTCTGATTTAAGTGCAAACGTAGAGATCACGTCATCAGTACCGTGGCGCTTAACAACACCTTCATAAGGGTAAATATCTATTTGATCACCCATGTTGAATTCATCAACATTTAATTCGATTGGTAATGCACCCGAGTCTTCCATTGTATTGAAAAAGATAGGCGCAATCTTGTTACCTAAACAGACACCACCTACGCGCTTATTTGGAACAAATGGGATATCAGCACCCATAAACCAAAGCACGGAGTTAGTAGCAGATTTACGTGAAGACCCGGTACCAACAACATCACCTACGTAAGCAAGTGGTAACCCTTTAGTTTTTAATTCTTCAAGTTGAGTGACAGGACCTACTTCACCGTTTTTATCAGGGTTAATACCATCACGTTCTGTTTTAAGCATCGCTAGTGCGTGAAGTGGGATATCAGGGCGTGACCATGCATCTGGAGCGGGTGATAAGTCATCAGTGTTTGTCTCACCAGTGACTTTAAATACAGTAACCGAGATTTTTTCAGCAACAGCTGGCTTATTAGTAAACCATTCTGCGGCAGCCCAAGACTCAATAATTTGTTTGGCGTATGTATTACCTGCTTTTGCTTTTTCTTCTACATCGTAAAACGCATCAAACATTAATAAAGTGTTTGCGAGGCCCTTAACTACGATTGGCGCTAACGCTTCGTCATCAAGTAGGTCAACCATTGGCGCGATATTGTATCCACCAAGCATAGTACCAAGCAATTCAGCTGCTTTTTCTTTAGAGAGAAGTGGAGAGACTGCTTCACCTTTTGCAACTGCCGCTAAAAAACCAGCTTTAATATAGGCTGCATCATCAACACCCGGTGGTACACGGTTGATTAGTAGTTCTAGGACGAATTCTTCTTCGCCTGCCGGTGGAGTTTTAATTAGCTCAATAAGATCAGCCGTTTGCTGAGCATCTAATGGCGCTGGTACGATACCTAACGCGGCACGTTCTTCTACGTGTTTACGATATTCTTGTAGCACAGTATTGCCCTCTTGGTGACGTGAAAGTATTCGGTAGTGTTTACAAAATACACTATAACCCAATACTTATAGTATTCTAACGCTCAATTATAAAGCTTTTATGTATAGATTAAAATCCATCCACCTGGGCAACTAGTTATATCCATTATTAATAATATGAATAGTAGGTTAAGTAAAATCAACTTTCATGAATACCTATTACTGGCATAAAAAAACCCAGCCTAAGCTGGGTTTTTACTCAATTATAAAACTATTAACGTAGTACTTTTACACGTTTAATAGATTTTACTTTTGCTTCAACGCGACGGTTTTCAGCGTGAGCTTCTGCCGTATTTGCTGGATTTTTAAGACGCTCTTCACCTAAACCAGCTGTTGTAATGCGATCTTCTGCAATACCATCAGCAATTAGCTTTTTAGCTACTGCATCAGCACGTTTTTTAGATAACCACTTGTTGTAAGATGCTTTACCTACTTCTGAAGTGTGACCTTCAAGTAATACTGTTGTATCAGGGTGATCGTTCAAGAAAGAAGCCACTGCATCAATATCATTTAAGTATTGATTAGATACAGATGAATCATTGTTAGGGAATGTCACTAACAAGCTTACTGTTACTTCAGTATCTTCATAAAGTGTACAGCCATCGCTATCAACCGCATCTGTCATCGGTGTGTTAGCACATTTATCATCAATATCTGGAATACTGTCTTTGTCAGTGTCTACAGGTGTTACTGGTACTGGAACAATTTCTGGCTCAGGTGCTGGCTCAACCACTGCTACTGGCGCTGATTTTTGGCCAAAGAAGTAGTTAATACCTAATTTTGCGCCAACATCTGTGTAGCCTTTGTCTAAACCTTGGTAAACGCTGGTTTCAGCATTTACAAAGAAGTTGTCTGTAACAAAGTGTCGGTAACCTACACCTGCGTTTACAAACGTGTTGTCATCAACAACATCAATATCTTTCAGACCGAATAAACCGTAAAAAGGACCGCCACCAAAGTGGTAAAGCGCATCGATACCGTAACGTTCGCCGTCAATATCGTTGCGATTGTTCAATACTTTGTCGTGAGCATTGAAGTCTAGATCTGCGTACTCTAAACGCGCGCTCCAGTAATCATTAAAGCGGTAACCTAATTCAGCACCCCAACCTGTTGACTCATTCACGTCAAGGCCAGCTTGCTCACGCATGTTTTTCCATGAAGCATCGTAGTAGTCGCCAAATGCGCCGATGTAAAAACCTTCTTGCTCAGCAGCAAAAGTAGATGCGCTAGTTGCAGCTAACGCAATGGCAATTGTAAGTGATTTTAATTTCATTGTTTTCTTCCCATTTTAACAACTAAAAAATGTAGCTAAACATTGCTAGCTCTTCTAACTTATCTATACAATAGCTTAGCCTTTGTTAATCAATACTTAACGTAGAATATATTTTTAATATCTCAGGATAATTAAACTAGCCCATAAAAGTGTTGATCAACTAATACTAGTCCAAATAGCAAACAATCGCTTTAAACCCCATACGATCACTGGCCTTTGTGGGTATTATGGTATCACCCGTTCATAGTTTGCTCTATGAATGAACATCGCCAGGGTAAAAAATGACCTTTTATGTTCATTCCTAAACACACAAAACCATGCTTAAGTACCACAAAAAGTACGGTAATTCTTATCATCTTTAGGAGCTTCTTTAAATTCACTGGCTTGCCCATGGCTCGCATAAGGGGTTGCTAACACATCAAAAAATCGTGTAAGCATCTCACTTTCACCCTGTGTTATGTACTGAGAAATAATCTCTTCAATAATATGATTACGTGGAATAACACTTGGGTTGGCTTGTCGCATCACTTGATAGCTATGCTCATCTGTGTGTGCCTGCCACTGCTTTACCCACTCACCAAGTGCTGGCGGTATTTTACTCTGACCATTTAACGATTCAGTGAGTGCATCAAAGGTATTGGTGTAATCTAGCTGGTGCTCTTTAAGTAATCCAAGTAACTCCCCCACCAGCTCATTGTGTTGCTCATAAGATGATGCTTTTAGTCCTAACTTTTGTACCCACATGGTGCTAAATTGTTGATTAAATTGGGTCGAAAAGTCTGCAATGATAGGTGTCAGCATTGCTACAGCTTGCTCATCATCGTCACTTATTAGTGCCATTAAACTCTCTGCTAAGCGAGCGCAGTTCCAACTCGCCATGTTTGGCTGATTACCAAATGCGTAACGTCCTTGCTTATCAATAGAGCTAAACACGGTATCAAAATCAAACTGGTTCATCATGGCACATGGGCCGTAATCTATGGTTTCACCACTAATTAAGGTGTTGTCGGTATTCATGACACCATGAATAAATCCCACCCTCATCCAGCTTATGACTAAGTTAACCTGACGACTAATCACCGCCGCTAAAAAATCCAAGTAACGCTGGGCGCCAGTGCTGTTAATTTCAGGGTAATGTCTTTGAATGGCTAAGTCGGCTAATTTTTTTAAACTGGTAACATCGCCTTGGGTGGCTAAATATTGAAACGAACCCACTCGAATATGACTACTCGCGAGTCGCGTTACAATAGCGCCAGGTTGAGGCGGGTTACGATAAACGGTTTCGCCACTACCAACCACGGCTAAACAACGCGTGGTTGGAATACCAAGCGCGTACATTGCTTCGCTCATTACGTACTCGCGAATGGCGGGACCTAATGCACAGCGCCCATCGCCACCACGCGAAAATGGCGTAGCGCCAGCGCCTTTTAACTGCACATCCCAAAGCTGGTTTTTATCATCACTAATCGCGCCAAGTAAATGCGCTCGCCCGTCTCCTAAGCGCGGAGAAAAGTGACCAAACTGATGCCCCGAATACCCAAGTGCAACTGCAGAAACAGCTTGGGGCTCATTACCGCTGAATACACTTGCCCGAGAATCGGCATTCACTTGTATATTAAATTGTTCGGCTAAGGGCTCATTCCATAACAATAATTGTGGCGCTGCCACCTTGGCTGGATGATCGCTAATTGCAAACCCCTCACCAATGTCGGTATACCTTGGCACTAATTTCATGTTTAATCCTGTTGTTGTTGGCTTATACCTATACGGTTGTCGCCGACACCATAAGCGACAATTAAGCTTAGCTCTTGCATACTCAAGCCGCTTTGTTGCTGTAGCTCATTGAAGAATGCCTGCGCTGCAATCAGTGACTTTTTAGTTTGTAAGCCACCGTCTATAATTTTATGGGCACGCAAATAGCTCTCTACATCCCTTGAAAGTAAAAAAGTATCTTTTCCTAAGGCACGCAACGCATAAGGACCGGTATTACCACCAAGCCTCGCACCATGCTTTTTTAAATAGGCCCACAAGCCAATAATATCCTCACTTGGCCAGTTAGCAATAAACTGACTAAAGCTGCCGTGTTGCGCTGCAACCTCGTGGATCATATACGCATTTTCAGTAATGGTTTTTACTTTTTTATAATTGCGTACAATCCGCTCATCACTGGCTTTTTGCTCTAACATGTCTGGTGGCATCATCAATAGTTTTTCAACACTGAAATCCCAAAAAACCTCTCTAAATCCGGCCCATTTACTGTTGATCACCGACCAATAAAAACCACTTTGAAAAACCTTCCGCGTAAATTCTTCTAGCCAATCATCATCACTTAATGTAACGAGTTGCTTTGTTGATAAAGGTTTTGCGAGTAATAATTTAAGCATTTTTTCAGAGCCCTTTCGCTCTACTGCACGCTTATAAATATCGCTAAATTTTTCCATCTGCTTAATACCTTACTTCTGCTATGAGGCTAGTGTACGAGAAAAGCAGCCAATACGTAATAACTGTCAATTGGGATGAATCTATCTGTATTTAGTCACTTGACACCTAGACGGCTAAAGTGGTTTAATCGCCACACTTACCCTATTACATTGTATTTGCTGATTGATTTTTCAATAGCAAGTGCAAAGGGCTGGAAGAGGTGCGTTATTCAGGTAGCGTATGTTAGGAGCGCAAACTCCATTGAGCATACGTGAGGGGAATTAACGCCGAGAGGTAATACTTTTTTGTGAAAGGTTACTTCGGGCGACTAGGTTGAATCCTAGCGACTGTCACCAATAACATATTTGGTGGAGAGCTTCTGGTCTTAGTATAATAAGGCCGTGCGCCTTATTATTTAAGCCCATTCGCTCTTCGAATTATAAATACATTCAAAGAGTCCGGCACCCTAAATACCCGCCAATAACTCGACGAATGCCCTATAAGTTCGTGAGAGATGATCAACAACTTCAATATTAACAATTTCCATTTATGGACTGCACTGATCACCCCATTTGATCAAAATGGCCTAGTTGATTACGCAACCTTAAATACCTTGGTGGCCGAGCAAGAAGCCGCTAACAATGGCATTTTATTACTTGGTAGCACTGGCGAAGGGTTAGCCCTTACCCTAAAAGAGCAGCAAGCCATCGTAGAGCATGTCTGCCAATTACAGCCGAGCGTCCCGCTTATGGTTGCAGTCGGTGGTAGTAACTTAAAGCAGCAGCTTGAATGGGTTAACTACTGCAACCAACTGCCTATTCATGGTTTTTTACTTGGATCACCTTTGTACGCCAAACCAGGCGCACTGGGGCAAACGCATTGGTTTGAAAGCCTGCTAGATGCCAGTTCTCACCCTTGTATGCTTTATAATGTGCCAGGACGTAGCGCGGTTAGCATTCCTATTGCAACCATTGAAAACCTCAAACAACATAAAAATTTATGGGCACTTAAAGAGGCCAGTGGCTGTATTTCTCAATTTGAAGCCTATCGACAAGCAGCGCCTGAATTAGCCATTTTTAGTGGTGACGATGCCCTCATGCCTTATTTTGCCCAAGCAGGTGCAAAAGGTTTAGTGTCGGTTGCAGCCAATGCATGGCCAGTGCAAACTCATGAGTTTGTAAAGCGCAGTTTAAGCGGCCAACACCCTAATCTTTTTGCCCAGTGGTCTAGCGCTATCAATAGCTTATTTTCAGTAGCAAACCCTATCCCAGTCAAAGTGTTAATGCATTTACAAGGGCGTATTAGCAGTCCGCACTTACGTCCACCTTTAACACACCTTGAGCTGACACACACAGATGACATTTCATCGGCAAACAACACCATTTTATCTTGGCATTAAATACAGGTTTTTATAATGAGCTGGTTAGAACTATTAAATAATTTAGAAACGGGCGCAGTTCGCGCAGCAACACAAGACGAAAACGGCCAATGGCACGCTAACGTAGAAGTAAAACAAGGCATTTTAGAGGCGTTTAAAAACGGCACTAACATGGAGTTTCCTGGTGGCTTTGTTGATAAACATAATCTAGCGCCGCAAAGCTTTGAAGCCACAGCTGGCGTTCGCATGGTGCCAGGTGGTTCAAGTGTGCGCCGTGGTGCACATGTTGCCAAAGGCACTATTATTATGCCACCTGCGTACGTAAATATTGGCGCCTTCATTGACGAGGGCACTATGGTAGATAGCCACGCATTGGTTGGCTCATGTGCGCAAGTGGGTAAAAATGTTCATTTGAGCGCTGCGGTACAATTAGGCGGGGTACTTGAGCCTATTGGCGCCAGCCCTGTGGTCATAGAAGACGATGCATTCATCGGTGCAGGCTGTGTGATTGTTGAAGGCGTGGTGGTTAAAAAAGGCGCGGTACTTGCCCCGGGTGTTCGCTTATCTGCAACCATTCCTGTTTTTGACTGCGTTAATGAGCGCCAGCTTGATAAAGGAGAAGCAATCCCTGAATACGCGATTGTGATCCCGGGTTCTCGCCCTGCGTCAAACGACTGGGCACGTGCTCAAGGCTTAAGTATGTCGTGTGCCTTAATTGTTAAATACCGTGACGAGCAAAGTGACGCATCATTACTTCTGGAAGAGGTTTTACGTTAATGACCTTTTTGAGCACGCCCGTTAAAAGCGCTATTGATAAGCTAGCAAGCCAACTTGATACGCCTTTTTTTGTTTATGATCTTGATTCATTGAACACACATTTAACCCGTTTAGTGGCACAAACCGAAGTAAAACTCTGGTATGCAGTTAAAGCGAACCCGTTATCTAGCGTGATCCAACGCTTAGATAACGCTGGTTTTAACTTTGATGTCGCCAGTAAAGGCGAGCTTGAGCAAGTACTTGCCCAAGGAGTTAACAGTGAACGCGTGCTCAACACGGGGCCTGCAAAAAGCCCTAAACAAATTAAGCACTTTATTGCGAGTGGCGTACGTATCTTTGTGGCCGAAAGTCTCAATCAGGTACGTTGGCTCAACGAGCAAGCGATTGCCCAGCAGTGTCAGTTACAGGTTTTGCTGCGTGTTCAATTACGCTGGCCCGAGGGTGATAAAAACCCACTAGGTGGCGACAGCCTCACCCCATTTGGGCTTGGCTGCGATGAATGGCAATCGCTAAATACTAATGACTACACAGCACTGAGCTTTGATGGCCTACATATTTTTCAGTGGGGTAACATGCTCAGCAGCGACAAACTTGCCGATCTGTGGTCGCAAATGATTACACCGTTAAAGCAACTTGCTGAGCATTTAAGTATTAACCTTAATATTCTAGATTTAGGTGGCGGTTTAGGTATTCCTTACACCCTTAATGATCCGACTTTAAGCTGGGATGCATTAATAGCAGCCCTTGCAAAAATTAAACGCGATGCGGGTGTTAAAGAGCTGTGGATGGAACTAGGCCGCTATGCTGTCGGCGAATGCGGCCACTACGCCACACCTGTGGTTGAGCGCAAATTAAACTACGGCCA
This sequence comes from Pseudoalteromonas sp. NH0006-26, assembly GCF_057552415.1. The sequence continues at coordinate 66,278 of NZ_BAAJMJ010000010.1, read as the reverse complement.
ACAACAGGTGATTATGAGTGGCGGTATTAATCATTTATTGCGCCCAGCGGTCACCAGTCAAGATTTCCCTGCGCGTTTATTACGAGATTCAAACGCAGTAAACCAAGCAATGAGCCTATATGGGCCATTATGTACTGCGCTGGATTGCTTAGGGGAGCACCAATTGCCGGGCGATTTAAATGAACATGACTGGCTGGTGTTTAGTCAATGCGGTGCGTATGGTTTTACCGAAAGCATGCCGTACTTTTTATGTCATGAACTGGCCGGTGAATATGTTATACACCATGGCGAAATCAACTGTATTCGCCAAGCAGAAGATGCAAGCCACTACTTGAGGTAAAAAAGATGAATAACACCACAGCTATAAGCCAAGAAAACATTGTAGTTGGTGAAGTGGCAAATGGCCTACCACTGACTATTCCTGTGTATCGTTTAAAAGGCGATGGCACAGGCCCAAGTGTGTATATACAAGCTAATATGCATGGCGCCGAAGTGCAAGGTAACGCGGTTATTTATCAGCTACTTGAACAGCTAAAAAACCTTAATTTAAAAGGTGATATTACCTTAGTTCCCTACGCTAACCCCATTGGCTGTAATCAAAAGTCAGGCGAATTTACGCTTGGCCGATTCGATCCTATTACCGGCACAAATTGGAATCGTATGTATCACTGTAATAATCAGCTTGCATCACATTTTGCAAAGCAGTATTGCGATGCCGATGATCAGATTCTAAAAACAGCGTTTAAAGCAGCGCTAATTAGTGACGTTGAGCAACAACTTAATAGCCCAGACTATCGTTTAACAACGGGTAAACGCATAGCGCTAAACTTACAAAGACTAGCGCATCAAGCTGATATTGTTTTAGATTTACACACCGGCCCTATTTCTAGTCAGCACTTATATTGCCCTGAATATGCCACTGAAAGTGCGCGTTACTTTAATATTCCCCATGTGCTAGTGATCCCTAATGACTTTGATGGCGCAATGGATGAAGCCAGTTTTTGTCCATGGTGGCAACTTAGCGAGCAACTTGCTCAGCAAGGCCGTGAATTTAACGTGCAAGTTGAAGCCTTTACGGTAGAGCTTGGCAGCCAAGAGAAAATAGATTTAAGCGCGGCACTTGACGATGCTCAAAGTATTTTAAGTTATCTTAATCACAAACAGGTATTTGCTGATGCGCCCTACAAGCCAAAAGTGATGACAAGATATGGCTGCCAACTAAATGATTATATTGCTTACTATGCGCCTATGGGTGGCATGGTTGAATACCTAGCACCGCTTGGTGGTCACATTAAAGCGGGCGAACCGATAGCAAAAATACTGCGAATGGAACGCTACTTAAGCGAGCAACCACTGCAAACATTAAGCTTTGATCTTGATGCGATTGCGATATTGCACTTTGCCTCAGCCAGTGTGAACCAAGGTACTGAGCTTTATAAGTTTTTTACAAACGTCTTTGAGCTATAGCTCACCCCTTCTCATTGCGTGAGAGTCTAACTAGCGCGTTATTAGCTAGTTATCCAGTAAAAGCGACCTAGGTCGCTTTTCTTTTTTGCCATATTAAAGTTCAGGACAAGTTCACCGTATATGTGTTAAAAAGGCGTTATAATTACCACAAATCTATTACTTCCCTCACTTACAAAGGAATTATAATGAGTTGGCGCCACTGGATACTACTCTCAACATTACTAAGCACTGCTGTTATTGCACAAGAAACAGCAAAAAACGAGCAAAACAATGAACTTGAGCTGGTTAAGCAATGTATTTTAAATGAAGTGATAGGTGGAGACGGTAAACAAACTCTCGATCAATTACGCGAAAAATGCTCTGCCGTTGAGGAAAACAAGCAGCTAACGGCTATCGACAAACGCCAAGCCCGTGAAGCGGTTGGTAAAAAAAATCGTAATGTAATTACACCGCATAAACGTAATTATATTTTACCGGTTTCTTATATGTCGAACCCAAACACTCGCCCGTTTGATGGATTTGCAGAATTAACTGATAAAAAAGATGGTGACCCTCTCGATAACCTCGAAGCTAAATATCAGCTATCAATTAAAGTGCCTTTATATGATGAGTTTGCCGACTCAGACCAAGCCATATTTTTTGGCTTTACGCTGCAGTCATACTGGCAAGTATATAACGACGATATTTCCTCCCCTTTTCGTGAGACAAATTACGAACCAGAAGTATTTTGGATTAATTATTTAGACCCTGAAAACGTTTTATGGGGCGATGAAATGGCAATAGCCATTGGTATTTCGCACCAATCTAATGGTCGTAGTCAGCCAAACTCGCGTTCTTGGAATCGCATTTATGCCGATTTCATTTGGGAAAAAGACGGCTTTGTATTTAGCTTTAAACCTTGGTATCGCATTCCTGAAAACAAAAAGCCCGCGCCGTTAGATGCACGAGGTGACGATAACCCTGATATCTATAAATACATGGGTTACTTTGAATTTGGTGGCGCGTATCGCTTTCACGATCATGAATTTAGTTTTATGACTCGTAATAATTTAAATTCAGATAACCGCGGGGCAATTCAGCTTGATTGGTCATTCCCTCTATGGGGAAGAGTACGCGGCTATGCGCAGTACTTTAATGGCTATGGTGAGAGTTTAATAGACTATAACGCCGATATTGAACGCTTTGGTGTCGGTATATTACTAACTGACTTGCTGTAAAAAATGCTTATAAAAAAAGCCAAGCAACTCGCTTGGCTTTTTCGTTTATTTTATCACTTTTTAACCACAAACAGCCCTTCAAACTGGGCAACTACTTGGTCACCATCAAAAATGGTTACTGGTACTAAATAGCTCGCCTTACCCGCCTCTTGTAACTCCATTAAGTTACCTTTACAGGTTTGAATATCAACACAGCCTTTAGGGTCGGTATTCAGTGGTTTTAAATATTTAATATTAGCATCGGCTAACACTATATTGCCCTCAAGTCCGGCTTCTTTTAATGCTAAATACGTTGCACCCCAACCCGTTAATGTAGCTAGGCTATAAATAGAGCCCGCAAACATGGTGTTGTGTAAGTTTAAGTTAGCATTTAAATCTGCCCGAGTAGTAAATTGCCAATCAGTGTAGCTTTCTACTTTTATCCCCATTGCATCACTAATAGGGATTGATTCACGCCATGTATTTTGCAGTACTTGAGTCCAATTAGGGTGACGAAACCAACCTGGTTCACTCGGCTTAAGCTTAACCATTTTATAATGCTGAACATCACCATAGGCTAAATGCGCTTTTTCTTTATTTTCGTAGCCATGGCGCTGATAAAATTCCAGAGCACGTTCGCGAGCAAACAGCACCAACTCATCAGCATCTTGATTCCACGCTATTTTTTCGAGTTCATGTAACAAGCGGCTACCAATATGTTGATTGCGGTTACCTTCTGCAACCGCCATATAACGTACTTGAGCTTGTTGCTGGTTATTAAAGTGCAAACGCGCTACACCCAATACTTCACCTGCTTTATTTTTAATAAAGCGGTGTTCAGCTTCTTGCTCTAAATCGTCTTGCTCAGAACCACGAGGTTCGCCCCATGGTGCACGTAAAACTTGCCAGCGTAATTGATAATAGGCTTGCCAGTCTTCACTACTTTGAGGGGTGCTCACTTGAAACATACAGACTCCATAAATTAAAAATGTAAAAATATTACGCTGTGCATTTTGTGAAAAACACCATACTCGATCTGGGTAAAACTGCAAATACGACTTTGGTTTCCTATAAATGACTGTAAAAAATTAATGACAAAATCGATTGCGCTTTACCCCTGCTGGTTTATGCTCAATACCATGAATAAATATATCCATGATAGCAGTGGCCTGATCAGCAGGCACTTTATTGAGCATAGTACATCGCTAGGCCAGTTACTTTATTGGCATAATCAACATGGCATAAATATACAAGTTCGAGAGCATCAACAGCTGCGCTGGCTACTTATTAACAACACCTTGCAATCAGTTATTTTAACCCGGAGTCCACAAGTATTACTGTTTCCTCACCTTGCCTATTTAGCAACGGTTTGGCAGCAACGACCAGCGCCTAAAAAAATACTTGAGCTCGGTTTAGGTGGCGGTGCTATACGTAACTACTTATTAAAACAGTACCCTCAAGCGCAGCTGACTTCAGTAGAAAAAAACCCTCATATAATTAACTGTTATCAAGATTTTTTCGCCCTTAATGAACAGGGCCAAATTTACTGTAAAGACGCACAAACAGTTTTAAAGTCAGCGGTGAATATAGATTGGATTATTTTAGATTTATTTAGTGAACTAGACGCCCCTAGATTCTTATTTGATCTATGTTTTTATCAAACAATTTATGATGCGCTTGCTCAGCGGGGCATCTTATTTATTAACTTTTTATCGCAACATGCCTCCCAACTTACACAGCTACAACATGTACTGAAGCGCGTATTTGGGGAGACTGTTAGCATTCATAAAATCACCGGATTTGTAAATCACATTGTGATTGTAGAAAAAACACTTTAAGCGGTTAAGTTGAAGGTAACCGGCCCATCGTTACATAAGCTAACCTGCATGTCGGCTGCAAATTCACCTGTCGCTACCTTAATTCCGAGTAATTTGGCTTGCTCGACAAAGTAATTATATAGGGTTTGCGCTTGATCTGGTGTGGCTGCCGATGAAAAACTAGGACGCATGCCTTTTTTGGTATCAGCTGCAAGTGTGAATTGCGATATGACTAATAGCTCGCCTTGTATATCCTTCAGGCTGAGGTTCATTTTATCGTGTTCATCACTAAAAATTCGATAATTGCTGACTTTGTGTAGTAGTTTATCAGCAACACGCTCATCGTCTTCTTTTTCAATACCTAGCAGTAATACAATACCTTGTTTTATTTCACCAACGACCTGTTGCTCTATTGCCACACTGGCGTGTGTTACCCGTTGAATTAGCCCCTGCATTTACTCACTATCCTCTGCTTGTTGCTCTTTTTTATTATAATGTTGCATGTTAATACACACGGTAAATTCAGCACCTAGTAGCACCACTACCCACGACAAGTACACCCATACAAACAAAATAGGAATGGTCGCTACCGCACCATAAATCACTTCATATGATGGAAAATGGCTAATATATAAAGCAAAGCCTTTTTTGGTTAGCTCAAATAACAATGCAGCAAACAGTGCACCAGGAATAGCCGCCCTAAATGAAACACGCGTATTCGGTACTAAGGTATACAACATAATAAAACCAGCCATAGAGATAGCATACGGTAGAAGCTTTAATAAGAAACCACTAAACCCTGGGATCCCCTGATCGGCAAACGACACTAGTGACACAATATAAGAGGTGACACCAATACTCGCACCCAGTAGTACAGGCCCCAAACTCAGTACCATCCAATACACAGCAAACGATATCATCATTGGGCGTTTTTTCTTTACTCGCCAAATACGATTGAGAGTTGCATCCACATTGCGGATCAATAACAAGGCAATAGCGGCTAAAAAGCCAATACCTACCGCCGTCATTTGATTAGCATTACCAGCAAACGAGCTAATATGCTCTTTAATAACATCAGAAGAGGTCGGCACAAAATTAGTAAATAAAAAACTTTCAATGGCTAAGCGGGTGGATTCAAACCCTGGAAAAGCAGAGAATATTGCTACACCAACCGCTATCAACGGAACTAGCGACAACAAGGTAACGTATGCTAAATACCCTGCATTAATGGTTATTTGATCGTCTATACAGCGATTTAAATATTGCATCCACCAGCCTGGTTGCTGTTTTAGAAACACCTTAACTTGCTGTTTATAATGGGAGAGCTTATCATTCATACAATTAACTTTGTTGGTGAGCTTTTGATTATAATAACAATCAAGGCCATAATTTACAGCATTAACACTCGTAAATAGGAATTCAGATGAAAAAACAAACATTATTAGGGACAGCCATACTCTCGTTAATGCTGATGCTGTCTGGTTGTCAGTCTGCTTATTATTCGGCAATGGAAAAAGTAGGTGTTCATAAACGTGACATTTTAATTGACCGCGTTGAAGAAACAAAAGACTCACAACAAGAGTCGCAACAAGAATTTCAATCAGCACTCGAACGCCTTACTACGTTAATTAATTTTGATGGTGGCGAATTACAAGATGCTTACAATCAACTTAATGACGATTACGAATCCAGCCTGCAAGCTGCAAATGATGTATCAACCAATATCAATAAAGTAGAGGATGTTGCTGATGCGTTGTTTGAGGAATGGCGTGATGAACTAGAGCAATACAAAAGCGCTTCATTAAAACGTGAGAGTAATAAAAAGCTACAGACGACTGAGCGCCAGTTTAGTCAGTTACTTCGCTCAATGCGCAGTGCTGAAAGTAAAATGGACCCCGTGCTGTCATCACTAAAAGATAATGTACTGTATTTAAAACACAACTTAAATGCACAGGCAGTTTCCGCTATTAAAGGGGAATTTACTAACTTAAAACGTGATATTCAGTTACTCATGAATGACATGAATAAGTCGATTGAAGACTCAAATAAGTTTATTGAGCAAATGAATAAAGCCTAAGAAGCGTATTGGCATTTACTCTAAGCCCGCTAAAAATAGCGGGCTTTTTTATACACATTTTTGTTACTTTTTATACTTTTTTAATGTCCCGCTTTTGTTACACTTTCAGCAAGTTAAAAATAACAATTAAAAACCATGAAACCATATACGCTCTGTTTAACCTTTGTCTACAGCCTTCTGGTGGCCTGTAGCACAGCGAATAATGTTAATGTTATTGCAGGTCCAGATACCCTTGTTCCACTAAATCAACACGGTGAGCATAGGGGGCGCTATCATAACCTTTATCCTGGTAAAAAAAGCTACCCTATCAGCTGTGAAAATGATTGTTATCCTGCACACATCAACGTTCTCTGCGAAACCGAGGGTGAACAATGCCAGTATCAAGAGAAACAGCCAAACCCAAAACTAGACACAAATTACACCGTTCGTTGGCTAGGCCATGCGGGGTTTATGATCAGCACCCCTAACGGGCAGCAAGTGGTCTTTGATCCTGTAAAAGCGCAATTCGATTCACCTGTAGCACTGGGCTTTAAGCTCGCAGGTGGTATTTATCGACAACCTGGCGATTGGCTAACATCTGACGAGCTTACCCATTTAGATGCGGTTATTTACTCTCACCTTCATTACGATCATTTTAATAAAGCAGATATTGAGGAAATAGGCCGCCAACCGCGTTATTTAACACCTCTTGGCATGGCTGATAATTTTCCTAGTGATGGCTTTAATATTAGCGAAATGGCATGGTATGCAAGTACTAAAATTGATGATTTAACTATTCATGCGCTACCTGCACACCACTTTAGCAGCCGTGTGTTAGTGCCCTTTATTTATGAAGACAACGATAAAGACCTGTGGAATGGCTGGTTACTTGAACAAAATGGCAGCACCTTATTTTTTGCAGGCGACACCGGCTACTCAAAACACTTTAGCGATATACAGCAAAAATATGGCGATATTGATGTGTGCTTAATGCCGATAGCGTCTTACTACAGCGAAGATAACCCTAACTGGTATCGTTACGTTCATACAACCCCAGAAGATGCTCTAACAGCAGCACAGGAGCTCAACTGCAAAATAATGATACCTTGGGGATATGGTAACTCAACATGGAAAATGGGTGATCGCACGAGTCACTCCGCTTTACTGCGTTTATTGCATATGCATAAAAAAATGGACTCGAAAATACCCCTGTATATTTTAAATGAAGGTGAAAGTATTAAACTTTAATCAGTCATTTACATAATTAGCAATAACTTCTCTGCTGAACTATCTTTAATTAACTAAATAGTGAGGAGGTTTTATGTTTCTTGTGCGACTCATTTACGCCAGTAAAATAAGTAGTGGTTTTGGGCCTGAAGATATAGAAAGTATCTTACAAAGTGCCCGAACCTACAATGTAAAAACAAACGTCACCGGCATGTTATGTTTTAGCAATGATTACTTTTTACAATGCCTTGAAGGCTCTAGAACGGCTGTAAATAATACCTACCAACAAATATTAAACGATAAGCGTCACCACAATGTAATTATGCTCAACTATACCCAAATTCCTGAAAGAGAGTTTGAAAAATGGTCAATGGGCTATGTACCGCAATCTAAGCTAACCGAATCACTGAATCTCAAGTTTTCAGGCTCCATTGATTTTAATCCTTTTAAAATGTCTGGAGAAAGTGCGCACTTATTAATGCTGGCATTAAAAGACAGCATAGCAGGCACAATCAGTTAGTATAAAAATAGACTACGAGATTGTTTTTGATTGCTATTTAAGCCAAGCTAAATCATCTTTAATTGATGAGATGATTAATGAAAAAAACACTACTCGCTTTTAGTTTACTTTTTACCCAGCCACTCATGGCTATTGACGTTAGTCATACACCAACAGCTATAACTATTGATGGTGTTTCTGAAAGTGCATGGAATAGCGCCACATGGCACCCTATGCCACACCTAATGGATGGTACACTTCCCTCATCAGAGGTTGACTTTAAAGGTCGCTATCGTCTTTTGTGGGATGAAAATTACTTGTATTTACAAGCAGACATTAGTGATGATGTGCTTATTGATACTCACCCAGATCCAACGGATAAATACTGGGACGATGATGCCTTAGAAGTGTTTATAGATAGTGACGCATCGGGTGGTAATCATCAGTTTAATCATACCGCGTTTGCCTATCATATTGGCCTTGATAACCAAGCAGCCGATTATGGCCCTGATAAAAAAGCGCATTTATATACCGACCATTTAGTTAGTAACTGGAAACGCAATACCACCGCGCCCTATAGCATCACTTGGGAAGTGGCAATAAAACTCTACCCGAATGATTATCAACAAGGCGCACAAAACACTCCGCTTAAATTAACGCCAAAGCAAGTAGTCGGCTTTATGCTCGCCTATTGCGATAACGATGGCAGCAAAGTGCGTGAACACTTCATGGGCTCACACGAGGTAGAGCCAGTGAACGGTGACCGCAACCGAGGATTTATAGACGCCAGCGTATTTGGCAAAATTACTCTACTGCCAAAAAGTAATTTCCAATAAGGTAATTGAAAACGTAGGTTGGGTTGAGCGAAGCGAAACCCAACAAAAAAATACCCTACCAATAAACTCAGCAGCCTTACATTTCAATTGTTTCGCCCCTTCCTCATTGAATTCTCATTTTCTCCTCTTTGTGAAAAGATTTTTTAAGTAAATTATCTACAAAGCGGATAGAGGCGCTGCGCTTTTAGAGGAAAAGATTGTATTGCATGGTTTATAAAGTCTAGCGGCTTTCACCCAATAGCCATATTAACAACCAAGCTACTCAATAACACTGTTCTAATCTGACAGCTGACGACTTATAGCTAACAGCGCTTGTTTCCAAACACAAAAAAGCCGCTGTATTTTGCAATACAGCGGCTTTTAAAATCATTGTTCTAAATTAATAGATTATGACTTAGGAGCACGACCCGCACGTTTACGCTCATTTTCAGTTAAATGACGCTTACGAATACGAATGTTCTCAGGTGTAACTTCTACTAACTCATCATCAGCAATAAACTCAAGCGCTTGCTCAAGTGAATAGTTAAGTGCTGGTGTAAGTGTTTGTGCTTCATCTGTACCAGATGCACGAACGTTAGTAAGTTGCTTACCTTTAAGCGCGTTAACTGTAAGGTCGTTATCACGGCTATGAATACCGATAACCATACCTTCATAAACTTCAACACCGTGACCGATAAATAAACGGCCGCGCTCTTGTAAGTTAAATAATGCGTTAGTAAGTGCTTTACCTGTTGCGTTTGCAATCATTACGCCGTTCTTACGAACACCTAGCTCGCCACCTTTGTGCGGACCGTAGTGATCGAACGTATGGTAAAGTAAACCAGAACCCGACGTTAATGTCATGAACTCAGTTTGGAAACCGATTAAGCCACGGCTTGGGATCATAAAGTCCAAACGCATACGGCCTTTACCATCTGGGGCCATGTCAGTAAGTTCACCTTTACGAAGACCAATTTGCTCCATGATAGAACCCTGGTGCGCTTCTTCACAGTCAATAGTTAGTGTTTCATACGGTTCTTCTAACACACCATCAACAGTACGTAAGATAACTTCTGGACGAGATACAGCTAACTCATAACCTTCACGACGCATGTTCTCGATTAAGATACCTAGGTGTAATTCACCACGACCCGATACACGGAAGCTATCTGGGTTATCTGTATCTGCAACGCGAAGTGCAACGTTGTGTACTAATTCTTTGTCTAAACGCTCACGAATGTTACGTGATGTTACAAACTTACCTTCTTTACCACAGAAAGGTGAGTTATTTACAGAGAACGTCATCGTTACTGTTGGCTCATCAACACTTAATGGAGGTAATGCTTCAACGTTGTTAGGACAACAAAGCGTATCTGAAATCTTAAGCTCGCCAAGACCCGTTACCGTTACGATGTTACCAGCGTAAGCTTTATCAGTTTCAATACGTTCAAGACCTAAGTAGCTTTGTACTGAACCAATTTTACCGTTACGTTTAGACCCGTCAGCGCTAATAATCGTAACTTGTTGGTTAGGTACAACTGAACCGCGTTTGATACGACCAATGCCAATTACACCTTTATAAGAGTTGTAATCAAGCTGTGAGATCTGCATTTGGAAGTCACCTTCAGGATCTGCATCCGGTGGTGATACTTCGTCAACGATCATCTTGAACATAGGTTCCATGTTATCTGATGCTTCGTCTAAATCTAATGTAGCCCAACCATTGATTGCTGATGCGTAGATTACTTTAAAGTCTAACTGTTCATCAGTTGCGCCTAGGTTGTCGAATAAATCAAAGATTTGATCCATAACCCAATCAGGGCGAGCACCTGGCTTATCAATTTTATTGATAACAACGATTGGCTTTAAGCCTTGCGCGAATGCCTTTTGCGTTACGAAACGCGTTTGTGGCATTGGGCCTTCTTGAGCGTCAACAAGTAGTAGTACTGAGTCAGCCATCGAAAGTACGCGTTCAACTTCACCACCGAAGTCGGCGTGTCCAGGAGTATCTACGATATTGATATGGTAATCATTCCAAGAGATAGCGGTGTTTTTCGCTAAAATGGTAATACCACGTTCTTTTTCAATGTCGTTTGAATCCATCACGCGCTCTTCATTACCGCCGCGTGTTTCTAATGTACCTGATTGCTCAAGTAGTTTATCAACCAGTGTTGTTTTACCGTGGTCAACGTGGGCGATAATTGCTATATTTCTTAACTTTTCGATACTCATATGTTCACTCAGAGAAATTGAATCTCATTGATCCTGCAGGGGCTATACGTTCTCACCTGCGCTTTCACGAGATGTCCCAGCATAGGATTTAAAAGGGCGCATATTATCCCCTATAAATGGAATGGATGAAAGTTTATCCAAAATAAAATTTCAAACTTTCGCAATAAAATAATTAACTCTTTGTTTTAAAATAATTAATTTTGATGATTAATTTTTATAAATTAATCTCAAAAGGTGGTTTTGGATTAATTTAAAGCGACTTTACTGCGTATTTTGCATTTTCTTTGTGTTAGTCTAAGGTGATTAATTTGCAAGCAATTATAACCCTGTAAATGTTGCACCGTTTTGGAATTATTACGCACCAAAACAGTGCTTAATCTATGCCGCCTTTATACTGTTTATATATTTTCACATAAAAAACAACAAATTATAATAGTGGCACAAAATCAGCTTATAGGTATTTAAAGTATCTAAGCAGCAATAATAAAACCCAATAGTTGGAGGACACATGTCACAATCGGTTTTAGATTTTATTAAAGAAAATGACGTTAAGTTCATTGATTTACGCTTTACTGACACAAAAGGTAAAGAGCAACATGTTTCTATTCCTCATCATCAAGTTGATGAAGACTTTTTTGAAGATGGAAAGATGTTCGACGGTTCTTCAATTGCTGGCTGGAAAGGCATTAATGAATCAGACATGGTGCTACTACCTGATGCAGATTCAATCAAGCTTGACCCTTTCACAGAAGAAACAACACTTATCGTTCGTTGTGACGTGGTTGAGCCTTCTACATTACAAGGTTATGAGCGCGACCCTCGTTCAGTAGCTAAACGCGCTGAAGAGTACATGCGTTCTACCGGTATTGCTGACACCGTTTTATTCGGTCCAGAACCAGAATTTTTCGTATTTGACGACGTTAAATACAAATCTGACATGTCAGGTTCAATGTATAAAATTGATTCTAAGCAAGCAGCTTGGAACTCAGATAAAGAATATGCAGATGGCAACACAGGCCACCGTCCAGGTGTTAAAGGCGGTTACTTCCCAGTTGCACCAGTGGATGACTTCCAAGATTGGCGCTCTGCAACATGTTTAGTGTTAGAAGAAATGGGTCAAGTTGTTGAAGCGCATCACCACGAAGTGGCGACTGCCGGTCAAAACGAGATCGCAACTCGCTTTAACACTATGGTTTTAAAAGCAGATGAAATCCAAGAAATGAAATATGTTATTCATAACATGGCTCATTTATACGGAAAGACAGCAACGTTTATGCCTAAGCCTGTTGTTGGTGATAACGGTTCTGGTATGCACTGTCACCAATCTTTAGCTAAAGACGGCGTAAACTTATTCGCAGGTGATAAGTACGGCGGCCTTTCTGAAGACGCGCTTTACTACATTGGCGGTATCATCAAACATGCTAAAGCAATCAACGCTTTTGCTAACGCGTCAACTAACTCGTACAAACGTTTAGTGCCTGGCTTTGAAGCACCGGTAATGCTTGCATACTCTGCACGTAACCGTTCAGCGTCAATCCGTATTCCAGTGGTTCCATCTGCAAAAGGTCGCCGTATTGAAGTACGCTTCCCAGATCCAACTGCTAACCCATACCTTGCTTTCTCTGCAATGCTTATGGCTGGCCTTGACGGAATTAAAAACAAAATCCACCCTGGCGATGCCATGGATAAGGATTTATATGACTTACCAGCTGAAGAAGCAGCAGAAATTCCAACTGTGGCATCATCACTAGATGAAGCACTAGCGGCATTAGATGCAGACCGTGAGTTCTTAAACCAAGGTGGCGTATTCACTAATGACCTAATTGATGCTTACATTGCACTTAAGTCAAAAGAAGTTGAAAAACTTAACATGACGACTCACCCAGTTGAGTTTGAAATGTACTACAGCTGTTAATTTATTAACCGATAAATAATGTGTGTTTTAAGCCCGCTTTGCGGGCTTTTTTTATGGCAAATTTAACGGTTCTACACTAAAGTGAAGTAAGTTTAAACAATGCAGGGTGGCAGGATGGTAGGTAAGGTTTTGTTGCTATTAATAGCTTTAGTGTTAAGTGTTAATAGCCATGCAAGCAATAAAAAAATTTATGCATGGAAAGACAAAAATGGTGTGCTGGTTTTTTCAGATACCCCTCAACCTGGCGCTAAGGAGGTTAAGCTCACCAGCCAACACTTAAACATGCCTGCAACAAATACTGACATTCTTGATACTTCACCGACTAAAACAGCGGTCAAGTTTAAAATTAGTATTACATCACCAGAGCCCAACCAAACTATAAGAGAAAACACCGGTTCAGTGTACGTTTCAACTCAGATCGCTCCTCGCTTTGAAGCTGGATTTACTATTGGCTTGTTTTTAAATGGCATTGCTATTGGTGAACCCAGTGATACCACCACCCTGGCGTTAAGAGATGTAGAACGCGGCCAGCATACACTGCAAGTTAAACTTTATAATAAACAAAACCAAGTAATTGCAACTAGCCCTGACAGTGTATTTTTTATGCATCGTAAAGGCCTTAATATAGGTCGGTAATTGCAGTTAAATACGTATAATTAGCGTATATTTTACTAAAAACCTTGCCTACCTCCCCAGGCGCACTAAAATGGTGCAATAATGATTAATAAGACACATTTTAGCCCAGAGCTACTAAATATAATTTGGCAAAACCAAACCACCGCCCTGATGTTACTTGATGAAAGCTTTACGCTTATTTACGCCAACACCAGTGCTAGTGAATTACTTGGTTTAGGCGAAAAGCGCCTACTCGGGCAAGCGTTCGACGACTTATTTAATTACCACTCTATCGACTTAAAACGTATTGCACAGTATTCATTAGTTGATGGTGTAGACTGCCACCAGCATAGAGCTGACGTGGTATTCATCGATTCTCGCCATGCAAAGTTGGCGGTCAGCACACGACGAATAAAGCATAACGATACCTTTTATATTTTATTTGAATGTCGACAAACTGATGACGAAATAAAGCACGATCAAGTCTCAAATCAAATGCATCAATACCAAGCTGCACGCAACTTAATTCGCGGTTTAGCCCATGAAATTAAAAACCCACTGGGTGGAATTCGCGGGGCGGCGCAATTATTGCAGTATGAAGGTGATCAGCAAGAAAGAGATCAATGTGCAGAACTGATAATTGAACAAGCCGATCGATTGCGTGAATTAGTTGATAGACTCCTTGGGCCTAATCAGCTGCCGCAAAAATCGTATGGCAATATACATCAAACATTAGAGTCGGTTGTAAAACTCAGTACCTTAGATAACAACCGCGATATTCGGTTAGTGAAAGACTACGACCCGAGTATTCCTGATGTTTATATTGATCAGAGCAAAGTTCAACAAGTAGTGCTAAACATTGTGCGTAATGCACAACAAGCATTGGTAGATGGTGGCGAAATAAAAATAAAAACGCGGATTAATTACCAGCATCGTCGTCCTGGCAAAGCCCCTAAAAAGGCACTGCTTATTCAAGTCATGGATAACGGCCCGGGTATTGATGCCAATTTACGCGACACCTTATTTTACCCTATGACCACCAATAAAGAAGGTGGCTCAGGACTTGGATTATCTATAGCGCAAACCTTGATTGATCAACATGACGGCTATATCGAATGTGATAGTTGGCCGGGACATACTGAATTTAATATTTATCTGCCGTTTACAGATTAATACTTTGGAGTTTGCATGAAAACAGCTTGGCTTGTAGATGATGATGCCTCAATTCGCTTTGTACTAGAAAAAGCACTGACTCGCGCAGGGTTTGAAGTAGAAAGTTTTGCAGATGCGCAAAATGTACTTAACGCGCTAAAATTTAGTCAACCTAGCGTATTAATTTCCGATGTACGAATGCCTGGCATGGACGGTATGGCATTACTTGAGCTAATAGCAGAGCAAACGCCAGGGCTACCTGTGATCATTATGACCGCCCACTCAGACCTTGATTCAGCCGTTAATGCATTCCAAAAAGGCGCATTTGAGTACTTAGCTAAACCGTTTGATTTAAATGAAGCGGTTGCACTGGTGGAAAGCGCCTATCGTGCTAATTCGACCAAAAAAACCAAACGAAAAACCGCCCCGCCAAAAAGTGCCCATATTATTGGCGAAGCCCCGGCTATGCAGGAAGTGTTTCGTGCTATAGGTAAGCTGTCAGCATCAAGTATGAGCGTACTCATCAACGGTGAGTCAGGTACTGGTAAAGAGCTGGTTGCCAGCGCTTTGCATAACCACAGCCCGCGTAAAGAAAATCAATTTATTGCCCTTAATATGGCGGCTATTCCTAAAGAGTTAGTTGAGTCTGAATTATTTGGCCATGAAAAAGGCGCTTTTACCGGGGCCGATAGCGTGCGTAAAGGCCGCTTTGAACAAGCTAATGGCGGTACCTTATTTTTGGATGAAATCGGTGATATGCCACTGGATGTACAAACCCGCTTATTACGCGTATTAGCCGATGGCGAATTTTACCGCGTTGGCGGTCATCAAAGTATAAAAGTAGATGTACGCATTATTGCTGCCACCCATCAAAATTTAGAAGAGCTGGTAAAACAAGGTAAGTTTAGGGATGATTTATTTCATCGTTTAAACGTGGTTCGCCTGCGTTTACCTGCTTTACGCGAGCGTCCCGAAGATATAGAGCGCTTAGCGCTACACTTTTTACATAAAAGTGCAAAAGACCTGCAAGTAGATAGCAAAGTATTAAGCCCTAAAGCGATTAAGCAACTGTGTTTATTTAATTGGCCTGGGAATGTTCGTCAACTTGAAAACACCTGCCGCTGGTTAACCGTTATGGCGCCTGGAGAGCTGATTGGCGAGCAAGATTTACCTCCTGAAATTATTGATAATGCCGCCGCAACCCAAGAAGGCGATTGGCTAGATTCATTTCAGCAGTGGCTTAATCAAGAATTTAAACAAGGTAAAGAAAATATTTGGCCGGATATTCAAGCCCAGCTAGAAACCCGCTTAATCAAAACAGCCCTCGCTAATTGTTCTGGCCATAAACAAGAAGCCGCAGTAAAAATTGGTTGGGGTCGCAATACGTTGACCCGAAAATTAAAAGAGCGCAATATTAGCTGATATTTTATAAGACTAGCGTCCTAGGTTATTAATGAAGTTAATTGAAAACATCCCTTTGTTTAAGCAAATGGAAATTATAAATCGCTTAGATTTTTTTAAAGAATTCACACTCAATGAGCGCCAGATTTTGCTTGAGTCATTTGGTTTACTTTATTTAATAAATAAAAATCAGTTTTTATTTAAAGAATTTGATAATGACAAGCGACTGTTTATTGTGCTCAGTGGATCTTTAATGGTGTTTAAACACAATCACCTGCTGGAACTGGGTAGTATAGAGCCTGGCGAATTTATTGGTGAAGGTGCATTTATTAATAACCGAGAGCGCAGTATTAATGCACGCGCCAAAGAAAGCGCCATAGTACTGGCTATTACTGCCGATGCTCTCACCCGCCTACCTAATGTCATACGCGAAAAAATTAAAGACCGTATTATTGAAGGTATGAGCCTGCGCATTGCAAAACTCTCGGAGCATATAGAAGAGCACGGTTAACAGTTAACTTAATCCATATAAACAACCTGCATTGAGCAATTAAGCCAGCCTGGCTTATTTACATGAGCTGTTATGGTATATGTGTCTGATGGTTTGTCGCCAAAAGGAGTCTCAACCAATGGCTGTGAGTGAGTGTAGGTTTGTGAATAATTGCTGTAGTAAATAACCAAATAGCCGTATAAATATTCCCATTTCAATGTGACTTTTGCGCCGCTGATTAATGTGAACTCAGCATGTTGATCAGTAAAGCTTACGACTTGGTCATTAAACTCATCTTTTTCGCACTGGGTTGTTCGCAACCGAGAAGGCATGGTAAAAGCGTCGTCCGCATCAGTATTTTTTAGATAAAAACCAATATTACCATCACCATAAAAGTGATTTGCGCGTGTGGTGTAGCTAATTTCGGGTTGATAGCCTAACCCCTGCATAATAGTAGCTAGCTGCTCTGTTTCTTGGCGTAAAATTCTATCATTTGATAATAGTAAAGTAGCTACGCCAAATTCCCGAGGAATGTCGTGTTCAACATATTCGTAAGGTAGGGATTGTGTTTTAAGCGCAACCTCTAACTGCTGGCGCTGTAAGTCCGATAAACCTTTACTAAATATATACACTGTAGGTTGTTGGCATGCACTCAGCAAAAGCATGAGTGCACACGCTAAAATTCCATTTTTCATTATCACCTCTTAGATTACAAGCGTAGTCTATAGAGAGCAATGCTAAATGGCAACTTAATAGATCTGGTCGTTTAACCTGAGCTTTGGTTATTTAACCATGCATCAACACTTTGTCGCTTATAAAGCACTTCGTTAAATAATCGATGGCGCTCAAATTCAAGCTCACTTTGCTTGGTATTTAGCCCGCTGACTAACTGACTATGGGTGTCATTAAACTTGGAGATAACTGAAAACCCTCGTTCAGTGTCTTCTTTCACCTGCTGAGCTAAGTGTGCTCTTACATCGTCAGCAGTTAACATGTCTGAATGCTCTAAGCCCATTAGCTCTTTTTTCATCGCTAATCTTATGCCCATTTTTTACTCCACTGTTTATTTTCAACCTTCTATACGACAGTTATTGGCAATTAGCGCGCCAATGTGTAATTTTTTTTCACGCAAAGTATAGCTATGAATTACTTCAGTTTTTTTAAAGACTGCTAAAAGGGATAAAAAGTTTCATAAAAAATCTCACAATCAACTCACCTAACAAACTCACTTTGGTGCAAAATAGCCATTGAGCCTTTATACTACAACTAATACCACCCCACTGAGAAACATGATGAACGAAGAATATATTGAAGTTGAGTTAGAAGAAGAACCTATAGAGCTGTGTAAATTATTAAAGGTATTAGATCTTGTTGAAGGTGGTGGTCAAGCAAAAAACCTAATTAGCGAAGGCTATGTCGGTGTTAACCATGAAATTTGTACAATCAAGCGGAAAAAATTATACAGCGGTGATGTACTTACATTTGATGGCGAGGTGTTTCAATTAACGTTAAGTGAAGATGCCACTCCGGCAGAACGTCCAGTTATTGATGAATCAATTGTTGCGGAAAAACCAGCGCCGGTGACAACAACTGACCCTGCAAAAAGTAAACGTAAACGTACTAAAAAGCCTAAAGTTGATGAAAAAACGGGTCGTCGCCCTATTTCATTTGGCTAATATTCGCTTAAGTCATATGTGTTATTAAAAGCCAGTTTGCATCACTGGCTTTTTTATTCTTTAATAGAATATCAATAATAAAAAATAGATGCCTACATGTCAGAAAACACCGAAAACCGCTGGATAAAACCCGTACTTATTACCGCCTTATTATGGAACATATTAGGTATTCTTGCATTTACCATGCAGCTATTTCTCTCTCCAGAGATGATAAGTAAACTCCCAGAAGAACAACAACTTGCTTATAAAAGCCAACCTCTATGGGCTACTCTAGCGTTTGCTATTGCGGTATTTGGCGGCGCATTAGGATGCGTACTTTTGTTATTCAAAAAGTCACTAGCCACAATAACATTAATAATCTCTTTGGCAGCGGTTTTAGCTCAGCAATACTATAATTTTATGATTATTAATAGCATCAACTTGTTTGGTATTAGCGCTATTTTTATGCCTATTGCAGTCACCATAATTGCGATTGCATTGGTGTATTTAAGTTTTCATTTAAAACAACAAGACTACTTTAAATAACACTTTTTTGAGTTTAGTTTTGTGGCCAATTATTACTCAGAGCATCCCTTGAATTTTAACTTTTGGCCTTCATCTCTAATTTAATAAAGGCCAAAATAAATTACACCACATGGTATTTTTTATCATGGTACACACTTTGCAAATCACTACAGAGGTCACTTTTACAAGAATATTAATCTAATTTATTGAAGGGACAAATAATGAAAAATAGTTTCGACACCCAACAACAGCTCACTATCAATGGCGAGCAATATCATATCAACTCGCTTATGGGGCTTGGCGACAAAGCCAAACGCCTGCCTTTTTCGTTAAAAGTATTACTAGAAAACTTACTGCGTAACGAAGATGGTGTGAATATTAAAGAGCAAGATATTCAGGCACTTTTAGATTGGGATCCAAAAGCGAAGCCCTCTGCCGAGGTAGCTTTCACTCCAGCCCGCGTAGTAATGCAAGATTTCACTGGTGTCCCTGCAATTGTTGATTTAGCCGCCATGCGCGATGCAATGGAAAAGCTCGGTGGTGATCCTGCAAAAATAAACCCGCTTTCTCCTGCAGAGTTGGTAATCGATCACTCGGTGCAAGTAGATGGTTACGGTAAAGATGGCTCATTCGACTTAAATTCAAAATTAGAATATGAGCGTAACAAAGAGCGTTACGAATTTTTACGTTGGGGACAAACCGCATTTGATAACTTAAAAGTTGTACCACCTGCAACCGGTATAGTTCACCAAGTTAATTTAGAATATTTAGCTCGTGTAGTATTTAATGATACAAAAAACGGCAAATCATTAGCCTACCCAGATACACTAGTCGGTACGGATTCTCATACAACGATGATTAATGGTTTAGGCGTACTTGGCTGGGGTGTAGGCGGTATTGAAGCAGAAGCCGCCATGCTTGGTCAACCTATTAGCTTGCTCATTCCACAGGTTGTGGGTGTTAAATTAAATGGTCGCTTACCTGAAGGCACTACAGCAACCGATTTAGTACTTACCGTTACTGAAATGCTGCGTAACCACGGTGTGGTAGGTAAGTTTGTTGAATTTTATGGTGACGGCCTTGCCGACTTACCACTTGCCGATAGAGCAACTATCGCTAATATGGCGCCAGAGTATGGCGCAACCTGTGGTATTTTCCCTATTGATGATGAAACGATTAATTACTTACGCTTAACTAATCGTGATGAGAAGCAGCTTAAACTTATTGAAGATTACGCTAAACACCAAGGCTTATGGCGTAACGATGGCGACGAAGCACATTATACCGATAAGCTAGAGCTAACTTTAGATGATGTTGTGCCTAGCCTTGCAGGCCCAAAACGCCCGCAAGACAGAATTACTCTGGACAAAGCGGGCGATGTTATTGGTCAGCATTTAAAAGATTTCCAAGACGAGCGTATGGCTAAACGTGATAAAAGTGACGAAGAGCAAGCTCGCATTGAAAGTGAAGGCCCTACTACCAACCCTGATGAGCCTACCGATGAAGCGCAGTTTATGGGCGCAGCAAAAGTAAACTTTAATGGGGAAGAATTTGAGTTAAATGACGGTGCCTGTGTTATTGCTGCAATCACTAGCTGTACAAACACATCTAATCCAAGTGTTATTTTAGCTGCTGGTTTAGTAGCGCAAAAAGCACGTCAATTAGGTATCAACGTAAAACCTTGGGTTAAAACCTCACTTGCGCCAGGTTCGCAAGTGGTCACCGATTACCTTGAAAAGGCAGGGTTGATGGATGACCTAGATGCACTCGGCTTTAATTTAGTTGGTTATGGCTGTACCACATGTATTGGTAATTCAGGTCCACTAGCCGATGAAATTAGTGAGGCGATTCAAAAGCATAAATTAGTTGTAAGCTCAATTTTATCGGGTAACCGTAACTTTGAGGGGCGCATACATCAAGATGTTAAAATGAACTTTTTAGCGTCGCCTCCTTTAGTGGTTGCCTATGCCATAGCGGGTAGAACCGATATTGATGTGTACAACGAGCCACTCGCGCAAGATAAGCATGGTAACGATATTTACCTTAAAAATATTTGGCCGAGCGTTAAAGAAGTAAGTGAACTAGTAAAAAGTACGGTAACTAAAGAGATGTTCGAAAAAAGCTACGCCAATGTTTACGATGGCGACAGTCGCTGGCAAAAAATTCAAATACCTGATGGTAAACTTTACGATTGGGACAGTGCTTCGACTTATATTAAAAAAGCCCCTTTCTTTGATGGTATGAGTGTTGAACCACCGGGCATTCCAACTATTGAGGGTGCGCGTTGTTTAGCTAAACTAGGTGACTCGGTGACTACCGATCATATTTCACCAGCAGGTGCAATTAAGGCAGAGGCACCCGCAGGGCTTTACCTCCAAGAAAATGGGGTTGAAAAAGCACAATTTAACTCTTATGGTTCTCGCCGTGGTAATCACGAAGTAATGATGCGCGGGACGTTCGCAAATGTGCGCCTTAAAAACTTACTAGCTCCCGGAACCGAGGGTGGTGTAACGCGTACTCAACCTGACGATAAGCTAGAAAGTATTTATGATGCGGCAATGGCATATCAAGAAAGTGGAACACCCTTAGTGGTTCTAGCAGGTAAAGAATATGGTACCGGCTCCTCACGAGATTGGGCTGCAAAAGGCTCATTATTACTCGGTATTAAAGCTGTGATAGCACAAAGCTATGAGCGTATTCACCGCTCTAATTTAATTGGTATGGGCGTACTTCCTTTACAATTTAAAGAAGGTGAAAGCCATGAGTCACTAGGCTTAACTGGGCAAGAACAATTTGATATTCAAGGGTTATACGATAAAACCGACGAAGTCAGTGTTATTGCCACTAACAGTGAAGGTAAACAAGTTAGCTTTAGTGCCGATGTGCGTATTGATACTCCGAAAGAGTGGGACTACTACAAACATGGTGGTATTTTGCAGTACGTACTACGCAATATGCTCGACTAACAACTTAAAACGAAAATGCAGCCCAGCTCAGTAATGAGCTGGGCTTTTTTATATTATTAATGGATGCTTGCGCTAAATCAATATCGCTTTATAAAGACTCCATACACTAAGAAGACACGCTGCGCAGAGGCCGTTATGTCTTCAATTGTAATAATAAGACTACTTAAAACATCGATTTTGCTTGGGTTATGCTTAATAGTGACAGGCCATGGTTTAATTGTATCGAGCTACTTTACCAACCAGTACGGCATTAAAGGTATTATTACTGCAGCTGCCTGTATTGCAATTGGCGTGCTTTTATCATTGCCTACTAAAATCTACTTAACCATATTATTAATGGAAGCAGAAAAGCGTTATTTGAAGACACAGCAAAAACACCCCAAAACTAAAAGCCGCTAAAACTTTCGACCTCTTTACTGCGTTGCTCTATTCTCTTTTTGGCTTTTTCAGCATCTTCAAACAATTTATTAATTGATTCACTGTTATATATCTCAGGCGCTCGCTGAGGAAAAGGCAGTGCTGCTGATTTAGCACTGCCACTCAAAATGGCGGTATCTTCTGCAACCACAACATTGATATCGGCGGGATTAAGCTTTACCACTTCGCTTTTACCATTTTTGTTTGGTACATCTGAAAAATGCCACTGTCCTTGCCCGTCTTGCCATTTATAAATTGGCTTAGGATTTTCTAGCTCAAAAGTAGCACCAGTGATTTTTTCACTCGCGGTGGTAATTGCTAAGGTAATGCTATCTAACGCACCAGATGAAAGCGCTACCATTTCATCTTTAATCTCTATTGATTCACTGTAAATAACAGAGGTACTTAGCCAAGGCTGGCCATTGGGTTTTTTAATAAAAAACAATAAGTTAACAGCAATTATCATCACTGACATTGCTAAATAGGTGAAGTATTTCATAGCGTTCCTGCTGTGTGTTTAATCCATCATCACAACCAATATAATAAAAAAGAATCAATTCAGCAAATATTAAACAATAAAAAACGCAGCAAAGGCTGCGTTTTTTTATTTTATAGCTTTGAATAATAAAGTAATTAAATTCCATCACCATCAATATGTAAGCCACACTCACGGTTCAAACCAAAAAAGCGGGTTTCCTCTTCACTCATACCCGGCTCTAACTTGCGCGTAGTATGTACATCCCCCATCGACACATAGCCTTGCTCCCATAATGGGTGGTATGGCAAATTATGCTTTGTTAGGTATTGATATACATCGCGATTATTCCATTCAATAATGGGGTACACTTTTACCGTACCTCGACTTATTTCTAGTACTTGCTTTTCAGCACGGCTTGAGGATTGATCTCGACGTAGACCACTAAACCAAGTGCTCGCATTCAGCTCCTTTAAAGCGCGTGTCATGGGCTCTACTTTATTAAGCTGATTGTATTGCTTAATGCCTGCCTCACCTAGCTCCCATAATTTTCCAAATTTAGCTTCTTGCCATGCAGGGCTGAGCTGCGCTTTATACACTTTTAAGTTAAGTGATAACTGCGAAGTCATTTGCTCTATAAACTGATAGGTTTCTGGAAATAAGTAGCCAGTATCTGTTAATACCACAGGTATATCGGGGCGCTGTGATGTCATTAAATGCAACATTACTGCGGCTTGAATACCAAAACTCGATGATAAAAACGCGGTGTCAGGCAAGTGCTCTAGCGCCCATGCAACGCGCTGCTCTGCGCTCATGTCAGCCAGCAAACCGTTCGCATCAGCTAACATCGCCTGTTGGCTTTGCTTATCTAGCTGTAATATGTTTTTAAATTCACTCATGGTCAACTTTAAACCTCACCAGCGCTTTGCGCTGCTTTTAAATTATGCGTAAAAATCGGTAACAGATACTTTTACTTCTGCAACAATACCTTTGCGAATAACAAAATCACCAAAACACTCGCCACCATTACGTTCACTAACCCATTGCCCAATGAGTTTATCGAATGCTTCTAAGTAAACCTCTTCGCCAACGTTTTCAAGGTAAAGCTTAGGAATACGCGTGCCCTCAGTGTTACCCCCTAGATAAACGTTATACTTACCAGGGCCTTTGCCAACCAATCCAGCTTCTGCTAGCATGGCACGACCACAGCCATTCGGGCAACCAACCACACGCATAATAATGCTGTCATTTGGCACCCCATGCTTGGTTAATAAGCCTTCTATTTTTTCAATTAAACTCGGTAAGTAACGCTCAGCTTCGGCCATGGCTAATGGGCAGGTTGGTAATGCCACACACGCCATTGAATTTTTGCGTTGTTCAGTGTCTTTATCGTCAATCAAACCATGGTTACGGGCTATTTCTTCAATGACTGCTTTTTGATCGGCCGGTACACCGGCAATAATTAAGTTTTGATTTGCCGTCATGCGAAAATCACCTTGATGAATTTCTGCAATTTTGCGACACCCTGTTTTAAGCGGCTTATCAGGGTAGTCTAAAATACGACCACTTTGAATAAACAGGGTTAAGTGGTGCTTACCATCAATGCCCTCGACCCAACCAATACGATCCCCTCGGTGAGTAAACTCATACGGGCGGCTTGGTGCAAAGCTCACGCCTGCGCGTTTTTCAACTTCGGCCTTAAATACTTCAGTGCCAACACGATCGAGTGTGTATTTAGTTTTTGCATTTTTACGATTTG
Source organism: Pseudoalteromonas sp. NH0006-26 (assembly GCF_057552415.1). The sequence continues at coordinate 41,599 of NZ_BAAJMJ010000010.1, read as the reverse complement.
AGCGGTTACCCCAATCACGCTGAACAGATACCACGTGCTCAGCAATTTTTAACGTGTCTTCTAGGCTAATAAAGCCAAAGTCGTCCGCTTTACGTGGATAGGTTGCTGTATCGCCATGGGTCATCGCCAAACCACCACCCACAAGTACGTTAAAACCAACTAGTTTGCCACCCTCAGCAATCGCCACAAAGTTTAAATCGTTAGCATGTACGTCCACCTCATTATTAGGTGGGATCGTCACTGTGGTTTTAAACTTACGCGGTAAATACGTTGAACCTAAAATAGGCTCTTCTGTGGTTTCAGACTTTTCGCCATTAAGCCAAATTTCAGCGTATGCCTTCGTTTTAGGTAATAAGTGCTCAGAGATTTTTGCCGCCCACTCATAGGCCTCTTGATGTAACTCAGACTCAACCGGATTGGTAGTACATAATACATTACGGTTCACGTCACCGGCGGTGGCAATTGAATCAATACCCACACTATTAAGTAATTGGTGCATACCTTTAATTTCGGGTTTTAATACACCATGAAACTGAAATGTTTGGCGAGTAGTTAAACGAATACTGCCATAACTGGTTTTATCACCAGCAAACTTATCAATTGCTAGCCATTGCTCTGGCTTAATAATACCGCCAGGCATACGTGCGCGTAGCATCACATTATGCAGTGGTTCTAGTTTTTGTTTAGCACGTTCAGGACGTATATCGCGGTCATCTTGCTGGTACATGCCGTGAAAACGAATTAACTGAAAATTATCAGCGGTAAAACCACCGGTGATCTCGTCTTTTAAATCTTGCTCTATGGTGCCACGTAAAAAGTTGCTTTCTCTTTTCAAACGCTCGTTATCAGAAAGCTTTACGTTTTTATCTTGTTCGCTCATGTTTAATCCTAAATTTGTTACAGTGACGGCTGTTAGCGTTACTTTTTATAAAGTAAACAATGTGTACTTAGTACACGTCTTTCTGATAGCGATTTGCGCTTCTTAAGTCTTTTAAGTACTGCTCTGCGTCTTCATAGCTTTTACCGGTGTTTTCGCTAATGATATCAACTAAGGCATTATGTACATCCTTTGCCATGCGGTTTGCATCGCCACACACGTAAAAATGAGCACCCGCTTCTAACCAATCAAACACTTCTTTTGAGTTTTTACGTAACTTATCTTGTACATAAACTTTTTCTGCTTGGTCGCGACTAAACGCCACATCAACCTTACTTAGTAAACCTGACTTTAAGTACCCTTGAATTTCTACTTGGTACAAGAAGTCTTGAGTAAAGTGTGGGTTACCAAAAAATAGCCAGTTTTTACCTGTTGCTTCTCGTGCATCACGCTCTTGTAAAAAGGCCCGAAATGGCGCAATACCAGTACCTGGGCCAACCATAATAATCGGTGTGTCATCGTTTACTGGTAAGCGGAAGTTATCATTATGTTCACTGAACACTTTTACTTTACAGCCTTCTTCAGCGCGGCGTGCTAAATAGCCAGAACAACCACCTAAATGCTCTGTACCAAACGCTTCAAACTCAACTAATGCAATAGTTAAATGCACCTCATCTTCAACCTCTGCTTGGCTAGAAGCAATTGAATATAAACGTGCTTGTAATTTACGCAGGCAATCAACTAGTGTTTGCGCTTCTAATTTAGCTGGGTTTTGTGCAACCACATCAAAGATTTGGCGAGGCTCAATGTATTCGCGCATTGCGCCTTTATCTTCTACTAGTTTAAGCAGCTCAGGCGTGCCTGTAGCGGTGGCATACTTTTCAACAAAGCCAGGGTAGGATTGTGTTAGCTCTAGTTTTTCAATTAAGGCATCACGTACGCTGAGTTCTTCATCGCCAAGTTTAACGCGGCTAGTAGGATCAATTTGCGTTTGCGCTAGTAGCTCATCTACACGTACTTCATCATTTAGAAAGTAAATGCCTAATGAATCACCTGGGGTGTAACTAATATCTGACCCTTCAAGTGAAATTTCAACATGGCGTACATCTTTGGTTGAATCACGACCGGTAATTTTTTGCACTAAGCTTAGCTCTGCCGCAAACGGATTTTGCTTTGTGTACTGACTAGACGCTGCTGCAGGAGCGCCAAATGGCATTGATACAACTTGACCGCCTATGGCATCTTGCTGGGCTTTTAAATCTGGCTCAAACGCATTTAGTGCGCCTTCAATCCAAGTGGCTGCTTCGTCATCGTAATCAACGTCTAGGTCGGCACGTTGATGAATAACCTCTGCACCTAATTTAGTTAAACGCTCTTCAAAGTCTTTAGCGGTTTGACAGAAAAATTCATAGCTAGAATCACCTAAGCCTAATACTGCAACTTTGACACCATCAAGCTTTGGCGCTTTTTTAGTAATTAAAAATTCATACAGTGTTTCGGCATCTTCTGGTGGCTCACCCTCGCCGTAAGTCGATACAACCACGGTTAAAAACTTTTCTTTTTTCAGGGCAGTCGGTTTGTAATCTGACATGCTAACCAGCTTTGTTGCTAGGCCGCGAGACTCAGCTTGCTCTTTAAGTTTAGTCGCCACCGCTTTGGCATTGCCTGTTTGTGAACCATATAAAATGGTCAGTGCTGCCGCCTCTGAGGTTGCTGGCGTACCTGTAGTTGGTGCGCCTAGCGCTGCCGAATTAGCATTAGCAGCTAGGTAGCCGCTAACCCACGCTTGCTGAATTGGATTAAGCTCAGCCACTAAACCTTGTAGCTTTTGTACTTGCTCTTGCGAAAGCGGACTTGCTAGCGCATTGAGTTGACCTAACAACATGAATTTTTCCTCATAACCCTGAACGTTAAACACAATGTCTGTTCACATTGTTTAAAATGAGTGCCACCTCACTCAGAAAGTTCTGTTGAGGTTAATTGAGTATGCAGGATAGCCGCCTAAGCATAGATAAAAAAAGAATAGAATCTGCTTTGATATTCCATTTAGTTATTAAGTTACTTAAAAACCTGCGAAATAGACCTAAAAGGGTTTTATTGTCTTTTATGAAATTTTAATTTAACAATTTTGTAACTTTAATAATCTAATGTATATTACGCAAAAATATAAAATAGGAACACCTATGTTACACGGTCTATATAAAAACAAATTACTTTTGAGCACCTTGTTATTATCCTCATTACCCGCGATGGCTAATGTGGTTAATGGCAACTTTGAACAATACAGTGGCAACACCCCAGATGCATGGACAGTGATTGATAGTGGTATTAACGTATCTGCCAACAGCATAGTCGTAAGCACAGGCTCACAAGCAGCAGCGATTAGCGTTAATACAGGCACACAAAGCAATACTGATTTTTTGCAGCAAGTCGCAGTTGAAATGGGTAAAACTTATGAGTTCTCAGTGGATGTGTATCATACCGAAGGCCATCTTAAGGCGCGTTTGTTGATAGATGGTTATCAAGGCTATTCAAATCCAGCACAAACCAACCAATGGCAAACCATAACTTACAGCTACACCGCTGATAGTAGTAAAACCATTGATGTCGGCTTACGCTTTTATGATACAACGGGATTTGATGGTAGCGAGTTAGTTTATGTTGATAACTTCTTGCCTAATAATGACAGCAGTGGCTCTTCAAGCTGCGCAGATAACAGCCTTACTTTTAGCCTAACCACAGATAACTACGGCGAAGAAACCAGCTGGCAAATAGCGCACAACCAAACCGGTGTCGTTGCAAGTGGAAGTGGGTATGCGGCAAACACCCAATATACCGAACAATTATGCGTAGCCGATGGTGAGTATACATTTACTATTAATGACAGCTATGGCGATGGTATTTGCTGTTCATATGGCAATGGTAGCTACGCCTTGAATAATGAAAGCACATTGCTCGCCAGTGGAGCTAGTTTTCAAACAACCGAGGCTACCGCTTTCTCATTAGGAAGCACTGAGCCAACACCGACGCCAACCGGCTACTATGTGACAACCCAAGGTTTATCGGGTTACACGCTAAAAACTGAGCTTTATAACATTATTAATAATCATAATGCTCAAGGGTATTCTGCTATTTGGAATTTTTACGACGCATCGGCGCGTGATAAATACTTTGAAAACGATAATAGTATTTTAGATATGTACAGCGAGAAGCCCAATGGCTCTGATAGCTACACATACACAGCCGTTAGCGATCAATGTGGCACCTACAGTGGTGAGGCAGATTGCTACAACCGAGAGCATTCGTTCCCTAAAAGTTGGTTTGGTGGAAAAGTTGAACCGATGAACTCTGATGTTCATCATATTTACGCCACTGACGGCTATGTAAATTCAAAGCGAAGTAACTTCCCGTTCGGTGAAGTAGCAAGCGCTTCATTTACCTCAACCAACGGCAGTAAATTAGGCTCAGCAAGTAATGCGATTAATTACAACGGTACTGTGTTTGAACCTATTGATGAATTTAAAGGTGACTTTGCTCGTGCTTATTTTTACATGGCAACCCGCTACGAAAATGTGATTGGTGCTTGGCAAAATAACACCGCAGCTAGTAATGACGTGCTTAATGGCACCAGTACCCAAGTATTTGAAAGCTGGGTTGTGGCTATGCTGTTAAAGTGGCATAACAACGACCCTGTTAGCCAAATGGAATTAGACCGCAACCAAGCAGCGTTTGAATTTCAGGGAAATCGTAACCCATATATTGATCATCCTGAATTTGTAGAGATGATTTGGTAAACGGGCTTCCGGCTTCGCAGAAAACACAAGCCTTTGCTTACGCAGAGGCTTTTTATTATAAACTGCGCATTATAATTACTAATAAGTACATAACACATCTTAAAAATTGGAGTAAAACCAAGATCCAGATATCTAGCAATATAAGCCTAAACCTCAGTAGAAAAATAAGTGCTTACTAGCACTTCAGCTATTACTATTATTGTTTTTTAAAACTAGCTAGACCCAGCTCTTCTGATTCATATCGTGTTCCGGTTAACTTTATCAACCAAACACTATCGATAAAAGTACGGCTAAAATATACAGCTTGACCACTGGGAATGTTAGGCATAAAAGACGTTATCGATTGCCATTGGCCATCTGTTTTATCTTTTAACTTCATCGATGCATTGAAAAACGATCCATCTTCGTTTGCTTTTATCTCAAGTGATGTTAGTTGTTTTTTATCCCCTATTTCTATTTGTGCACTCTCGTTTAATAGGGCTAATAGCATTGGTTGGTGAATTGGAGTCAATGAATTTAGTGTTTCAGAAATTTTACTATCAATTGTTATTTCATTTTTCAATTTATAAATATCGGCTTTAACTGCAAAAACAGGTTCAGCATTAGTTTGATAACTTACAAAGAATAAAGCGATGGAGCTAAGTAATAAATAAACGTGTTTTTTCATAATACAATATATCCTTTCGTTAGTTTGAGAATACTAGCATAATTTAAAGTAGCCCATAAAAATCGCTAATCTATTAATATTCATGATATTCTTTTATTCATTCGCATGAATATAGGCATGACCTCTATCTCTGGCTTAGCTAATTAGTGATAATAATGTGGCTGCAATTAAGAAGAGAATATGGGTATGCAATCGCTAGGAAAAGAATTAAAACGTCTTCGATCAGACAAAAAATGGACTCAAGCATTTGCTGCACGTGAAATAGGCATCCAACAGTCTTACTTATCAAAACTAGAGAATGGCCAATTCATTCCTTCTCCCGAAGTAATCGAAAAGCTAAAGCGATGCTATGGCGAAGCATGTTTTGATTGCTATTTACCTGTAACAACATCAACCAAAGTGCCACTGAAAAAACTGCCTATTTTGAGTTTTACGCTATTAATAATTAGCCTTATGGTTTGGCTATGTGCAACGTATGAAATTTTTTATGCTGAAACCTACTTTACTTATCAGGCAAAGCAAGAAGATTTTTTAGCGTTTAATGTCACTCAGCAATACCAAGGCGAACGTTTTATTGAGGGGGACGTGACCTATCAAATTGTAGGCGAAAGGCAAGTCAGTAGAATTGAAAACCGCTTTCTAATTGTAACTTCCGCAGTATGCATTTTATTATCTATTGTTGCAGCTCTACTCTCGCAAAGTCATAGGTTTGGTAAATTATAAAGCTGTTATTTAGTTGCTCTTGGCAATTACTCCAGTATTACTCTACCTCCAAAATCTATGCTGTCGTATATCAGAAATTTTTAACACGATTAACGTCAGATTCAATCACTCAAATTGATAAAGTATTAGGACAATTACGTATTCATGGCGTGCTTTTTCTCGAGTGCTCTAGACTAAAAACCCAAGCTACGGCCCTCAAATTCACTCCGAGTAGTTGACGGCTGACGGCTGACGGCTGACGGCTGACGGCTTAAAACTTACCGCTTACAGCTTTTTTAAACGCAAAAAAAACCCCAGCTAAAGCTGGGGTTTCTTATAAAACAGACTTAATTAAAAATTAAGCTTGCTTTGGACGTTCAATAACATCTACCAAAGTCCAAGATTTGTTCTTAGAGATTGGAGCGCATTCACGGATAGTGACAGTGTCACCCGCTTTTGCAGTGTTATTTTCGTCATGTACGTGTAACTTAGTCGTACGTTTGATGAATTTCCCATAGATTGGGTGCTTCACGTAACGTGCGATAGCAACAGTGAAAGATTTTTCCATCTTGTCGCTGATTACACGGCCTTGAAGAGTACGAATTTTATCGCTCATTATTGACCTGCCTTCTGGTTAATAATTGTTTTTACACGCGCGATATCGCGACGTACTGTTCTTAGCGTGTGTGTCTGAGCTAGCTGACCAGTGCTTGCTTGCATGCGCAGGTTAAACTGCTCACGAAGAAGACCTAGAAGTTCAGCATTAAGCTCTTCTACGCTTTTATCTTTTAGTTCGTTTGCTTTCATCACATTACCGTCCGAGTTACGAAAGTTGTTTTGAATGGCAGCTTACGAGCAGCAAGGTTAAACGCTTCACGAGCAAGCTCTTCTGAAACACCTTCCATTTCGTAAAGTACTTTACCAGGCTGAATTTCAGCAACCCAATATTCAACAGAACCTTTACCTTTACCCATACGAACTTCAAGAGGTTTTTCTGTGATCGGCTTGTCAGGGAAGACACGGATCCAGATTTTACCTTGACGTTTCACGTGACGTGTCATAGCACGACGAGCTGCTTCGATTTGACGAGCAGTCATGCGGCCACGACCAGTAGCTTTCAAACCGAAAGTACCGAAGCTTACTTTGTTACCGTTTTGCGCTAGACCACGGTTGCGGCCTTTATGCATTTTACGGAATTTTGTACGTTTTGGCTGTAACATTACTCGCTACCTCTACTTAGCACTTTTTTTGGCTTTCTTTGGTGCGCGTTTAGCTGGCTTCTCTTGCTCTTGTACTAGTGGTAAACCACCAATAACTTCGCCTTTGAAGATCCAAACTTTAACACCAATGATACCGTAAGTGGTTAAGGCTTCAGAAGTTGCGTAGTCGATATCAGCACGAAGAGTATGTAGAGGTACACGACCTTCACGATACCATTCTGAACGTGCGATTTCTGCGCCGCCAAGACGACCGCTAACTTCAACTTTAATCCCTTTAGAACCGATGCGCATTGCATTTTGTACCGAACGCTTCATAGCGCGACGGAACATAACACGACGCTCTAGCTGAGAGGCAATGCCGTCTGCTACTAGTTGTGCATCTAGTTCTGGTTTACGTACTTCAGAAATATTAATCTGAGCAGGTACACCAGCGATTTTAGTTACCGCTTGACGTAATTTTTCTACGTCTTCGCCTTTTTTACCGATAACAACACCCGGACGAGCCGTGTGGATTGTTACTCGGATAGATTTTGCTGGACGCTCAATAACGATTTTAGACACAGAAGCCGCTTTCAATTCCTTAGTAAGGAATGTACGTACTTTGTGATCGCCAAAAAGCTGTGCAGAGAAATCTTTTGAATTCGCGTACCAGGTAGAAACCCAAGGTTTAGATATACCTAGGCGAATACCAGTAGGATGAACTTTTTGTCCCATTACTTATATCTCCTAGCTATCTGAAACCACAACAGTGATGTGGCTTGTACGCTTAAGGATGCGGTCTGCGCGTCCTTTAGCACGTGGCATAATACGTTTCATTGTTGGACCATCGTCCACAAAGATCGTTGTTACACGTAGCTCATCAATGTCAGCACCTTCGTTATGCTCTGCGTTAGCAATAGCAGACTCAAGTACTTTCTTAACTAATACAGCCGCTTTTTTCGGGCTGTACGCCAGGATTTCTAGTGCGCGATCGACAGGTAACCCGCGGATCTGATCTGCAACTAGACGTGCTTTTTGCGCCGAACCAGAGGCGAATTTATGTTTAGCTAATGCTTGCATTTATCTTCCCCTCTTAACGTTTCTTCGCTTTCTTATCCGCAGCATGGCCACGGTAAGTGCGAGTTGGTGCAAATTCACCTAGTTTGTGACCGATCATTTCGTCAGAAACGAAAACTGGTACATGCTGGCGACCATTATGGACAGCAATGGTCAATCCGATCATGTTAGGTATGATCATTGAACGACGGCTCCAAGTTTTAATTGGCTTCTTTTCACCGCTTTCCAAAGCTTTCTCTACCTTCTTCAGCAAGTGTAGGTCTATAAAAGGACCCTTCTTGAGAGAGCGTGGCATGGCTATTCCTCAATATTACTTAGTACGACGACGTACTATAAATTTATCCGTACGCTTGTTCTTACGCGTCTTAGCACCTTTAGTCGGTTTACCCCATGGAGACACAGGATGACGACCACCAGATGTACGACCTTCACCACCACCGTGTGGGTGATCAACCGGGTTCATGGCAACACCACGAACTGTCGGACGAATACCACGCCAGCGATTTGCACCTGCTTTACCAAGTGAACGAAGCATATGCTCAGCATTGCCTACTTCACCTAGCGTAGCACGACAGTCAGCTTCAACTTTACGAACTTCGCCTGAACGAAGACGTAATGTTACATATTGACCATCACGAGCAAGGATTTGAACGTATGCACCAGCAGAACGTGCAATTTGAGCACCTTTACCTGGTTTTAATTCTACGTTGTGAACAGTCGAACCTACAGGCATATTACGCATAGGTAATGCATTACCAGGTTTGATTGGTGCATCAACACCAGACTGGATTGCATCGCCAGCTTTTAAGCCTTTAGGTGCGATAATGTAACGACGCTCACCGTCTGCATATAATACAAGAGCGATGTTTGCGCTACGATTTGGATCATATTCTAAACGCTCAACAGTGGCTGGAATGCCATCTTTAGTACGTTTAAAATCGATTAAACGGTAATGCTGCTTATGACCACCACCGATATGACGAACCGTAATACGACCATTGTTATTACGACCACCTGATTTAGAGTTTTTCTCTAATAGTGGTGCGTAAGGTTTACCCTTATGTAAATCTGGGTTAACCACTTTAACTAGGTGACGACGACCCGCAGAAGTTGGCTTACACTTTTGAAGTGCCATAATTCTAACTCCCCTTATTACTCGGCGCCGCCGACAAAGTCCAGCTCGCTACCTTCTTTAAGAGTAACGTAAGCTTTCTTCCAGTCGCTACGACGACCGAAACGCATGCCAGTACGTTTTGTTTTACCCTTAACGTTAAGTGTGCGAACACCAGTTACTTCTACTTCAAAAAGCTTCTCAACTGCCGCTTTAACTTCAGCTTTAGTTGCGTCATTTGCTACTTTAAAAACAATAGTATTGTTTTCTTCAGCAGCGATTGTGCTTTTTTCAGAGATGTGTGGAGCAAGGATCACTTTTAAAAGACGTTCTTCACGGATCATGCTAGCGCCTCCTCAAGTTGCTTAACAGCAGCAGCTGTAATTAGTACCTTGTCGAAAGCAATTAAGCTTACAGGATCGATACCAGCTACATCACGTGTGTCAACCTTGTACAGGTTACGTGCCGATAAGAAAAGATTTTCATCTACTTCTTCAGTCACGATAAGAACATCTTTAAGCTCAAGTTCTTTAAGCTTAGCAACTAGTTCTTTAGTTTTTGGTGCTTCAAGACCAAAACTTTCAACAACGATTAAACGCTCTTGACGAACTAATTCAGATAAGATGCTTTTGATCGCACCACGGTACATTTTACGGTTTACTTTTTGGCTGTGGTCTTGTGGTTTAGCTGCGAAGCTAACGCCACCTGAACGCCAAATTGGACTACGGATTGTACCAGCACGTGCACGGCCAGTACCTTTTTGAGCCCATGGTTTTTTACCACCACCGCTTACTTCAGAACGTGTCTTCTGAGCACGAGTACCTTGACGAGCACCTGCTGCGTATGCAACAACTACTTGGTGTACTAATGCTTCGTTAAACTCACGTCCAAAAGTAGCTTCAGAAACTTCAAGAGCGCCAGAAGCGTCTTTAATTGCTAATTCCATCACTAAATCTCCAGGACTTATGCTTTAACAGCTGGTTTAACGATAACGTCACCGCCGATAGCGCCAGGTACTGCACCTTTAACTAAAAGCAGGTTACGCTCAGCGTCAACGCGAACTAGTTCAAGGTTCTGAGTTGTTACTTGCTCATTACCCATTTGACCGGCCATTTTCTTACCTTTAAACACCTTACCAGGTGATTGGTTTTGACCGATTGAACCAGGAGCACGGTGAGATAGAGAGTTACCATGTGTAGCGTCTTGCATGCTGAAATTCCAGCGCTTAACACCACCTTGGAAACCTTTACCTTTAGAAGTACCGGTTACGTCAACTTTGTTGATTTCGTTGAATAATTCAACCGTAAGCTCTGCGCCTACTTCAAAATCGCCTTCACCACCATTTAGGCGGAATTCCCACAGACCGCGACCCGCTTCAACACCAGCTTTAGCGAAGTGACCCGCTGTTGCTTTGTTTACACGGCTTGCTTTTTTAGTGCCTGCGGTTACTTGAAGCGCGTTATAACCGTCTGTTGCGTCAGATTTGATCTGAGCAATGCGGTTAGGAGTCGCTTCAATAACTGTCACAGGGATAGATACACCATCTTCAGTGAAGATACGTGTCATACCCACTTTACGACCGACTAGACCTAATGCCATTTTCCTAAAACCTCTCTAATCTTCCGATTAACCCAGGCTGATTTGAACATCAACACCAGCAGCAAGGTCTAAACGCATAAGTGCGTCTACAGTCTTGTCAGTTGGTTCTACGATGTCGATCAGACGTTTATGGGTGCGGATCTCGTACTGATCACGCGCGTCTTTATTAACGTGCGGTGATGTAAGTACAGTAAAACGTTCAAAGCGTGTAGGTAGTGGAATTGGACCACGTACTTGTGCGCCAGTGCGTTTCGCAGTTTCCACGATTTCCGCCGTTGATTGGTCAATCAAACGGTGGTCAAAAGCTTTTAGGCGAATACGAATGCGTTGATTTGACATTCTTAAACCTCAATATAAAGAGCATTTAAAGAGCATAAAAAAACGACCGAAACAATCTTAATAATTAAGATGCCGGTTGTTTGATTATATCTACGTTGAGTTCCAAATCGGAACTCCTGTTTATTAGCTTGAAATCCAAGCTTAATTTATTCTTTCTTGTTCCCGAGGGAATTTTGAAAGCCTGCGTATTATAATGATACTGGTGATAAATGCAACAACTATTTAGACATAATTACTTTGTTATTGTCGTTTAAATAACGGTCAAGTTTATTAATAGTGAACGCAATGGAAGTGATGATGTCACTATAATGTCATAGCTTGTCGATTAATCTGCAGGGGATTTTTTAGATATTATGTTATCCTATGCGCTAATTTTGCTGTTATATACCCATATTGGTTTGGGTAACTACTCTCTTATGGTGAGTCAATGCGTATTTTAAATTATGGTTTAAATCTTATCTCTGGTGGTATCAGCCGCTTGTTTGTTAAAAGCAAAGTACTGCCTGAAAAACCGCTAGAACAATTTAAGTTAAACCCTAAAAACCCAACCTTTTACATAGTGCGTTTAAACTCACGCTTTGATTTAGCGGCACTGGCGCGTGTTTGTAAACGAAATGGTTTACCTGACCCAACCGAGCAGCAAGTGTTAGGCGACGAAGCGTTAGATCGCTTTATCGGCATTAAAAACCCTCCCCCGCTATTTGGTGATAAAGAAAAGCCTACCAATGCATTGGCCCAAGGCAAACATATTGTTGAGCACTTATTAAATAGTGGCCAAAAAAATGTGCAAGTGGTACCAGTGACTATTTTATGGGGCCGTGCACCGGGTAAAGAAAAGCCTGGATTGAGTACACTGCTCTCACATTCGCTGACTCCTAGCTGGTTCAGAAAAATCTTCGTGGTGCTTTTTTCAGGAAGAGATAACTTTATTCGATTTAGCCAACCACTCGACTTATCCTTATTGGTTAATGAAAAAGCCGACGTTAATGAACTGCCTCATAAACTACTGCGTGTAGCTCGAGTTCACTTTAAACGTCAAAAGCTGGCTGCAACAGGGCCTAAAATACCATCTCGGGAGCAATTATTTAGTTCGCTGCTAGCATCACCCACAATTAAAAAAGCAATTCAAACCGAGGCTTCTGAAAAAAACATCAGCCAAGCCCAAGCGCGACAAAACGCATTAAAGCTACTTGATGAAATTGCCGCTAATTACAGCGACGCCACCATTCGCGTTGCCGACCGTATTTTAACCTGGCTTTGGAACAAGCTTTATAATGGTATTGATATAAAATACACTGAGCAAATTCATGACCTAACTAATAAAGGCCATGAAATAATCTACATGCCGTGTCATCGCAGTCATATGGATTACTTACTACTTACCTACTCTATTTACCATCAAGGGCTTGTTCCACCGCATATTGCAGCTGGGATCAACCTCAACTTTTTCCCAGCAGGCGGGATATTCCGCCGCAGTGGCGCGTTTTTCATCCGCCGCTCGTTTGCTGGTAACAAGCTCTACTCAGCGGTATTTAAAGAATACTTAAGCCAGTTATTTATCAAAGGTTACTCGGTGAAATTTTATACCGAAGGTGGCCGCAGCAGAACCGGACGTTTATTACCCCCAAAAACCGGCATGCTCGCCATGACAATGCAAGCCATGCTGCGTGGTATTGATCGCCCAGTATCGATTGTGCCTGTATATATAGGCTACGAACACGTAATGGAAATAAATACCTACCTAAAAGAGCTCGCGGGTAATGATAAAAAGGGCGAGTCAATATTAGGTATTTTTAAAGCGATTAAAAACTTAAAAAACTATGGCCGTGGCTATTTAAACTTTGGCGACCCTATTTCTATTAACCAATACCTAAATGACAACCAACCCGACTGGCGTGATTCAATTCATGCTACCGATGTGCAAAAGCCACAATGGTTAGGACCGCAAGTTGCGAATCTTGCTGATCAGGTTATGGTTAAAATTAATAATGCAGCCGCACTCAACTCAGTAAATTTACTGGCGATGATACTGCTAGTAAACGATAAACACGCATTGAGTAAACCTAAATTGCTAGCTCAGCTTGAGTTTTATCTGCGATTACAGCGTGAAGCCAGCTATAGCAATAAAATAACCGCACCAGATGAAACGCCAGAGCAACTGCTAGAACATGCCCTAAAGCTGAATAAGTTTGATGTGATCAGCGACGAATTTGGCGAAATAATCGCGATAAACGATAAAGAAAAAACCTTATTTAATTATTATCGTAATAACATTTTGCATATTTTTGCAGTACCAAGTCTAGTCGCCCTGCATTTATTTAAGCAGCATCAAAGCACCGTAACCCAGTGCCATCAACTGGTAAACACTTTTTATCCGTTATTTGCCAAAGAGTGGTACTTACAAGAGCTTGATGAAAGCTATGTAACCCGTATTTTAACTAACTTTAGCGATCAAGGCTTAATTGAACTTGATGGTGATAACATTAAAGTGACTCAAAATAACGATAGCTTTGCCAAACTCGAAATGCTCGGTCGTGCATTAAGCTTCACTCTGCAACGCTATGCGATTGTAATTGGCTTTATTCAGACCAGCCAAGGCATTGAAAAAGCAGAGCTGGAACGTGAAAGCTATGTGCTGGCACAGCGCTTAGGTACATTACATGGCATTAAAACACCGGAGTTTTTTGATAAGAAGGTACTTAGTAGCTTTATTTCCAATCTCCGCGAACAAAAGCTAATTAGTGAATCTGATAGCGGCTTACAAGGCAGCCAAGAGCTTTGCGAGACCTACAAGCAACTACAAACACTCTTGCCGGCACGTATTTGGCAATCAATTACTGACATTGTTCACGCTCAATGTCAGTAACAGACTCTAATTACCCACTATGTTGAATTAACTCAATATAGTGGGTTTTGAAGTGTTAACGCTGACGCATTACCCCTTCTTGAATAGTAGAGGCTACCAAATTTCCTTGGCGGTCAAAAAACTGCCCGCGTACCAACCCTCTTCCTGAGCTCGCACTTGGGCTATCAATAGTATATAAAATCCAATCATCCATTCTAAATGGACGATGAAACCACATAGCATGATCAATAGTCGCTACTTGCATATTCGGCTGCATAAACGAGACACCATGTGGCTGCAGTGCGGTTGGTAAAAACTCAAAGTCAGACGCATACGCTAATAAGTAGTTATGAATACGTTGATCGTCCGGCATATCGCCATTGGCTTTAAACCAAATATGTTTTACCGGCTCTATGGCCTCTGGCTTAAACGGATTATGAAAATTAACCGGACGCATTTCTATCGGCATTTCACGAATAAACTTATTACGGATTGCTTCAGGAATATGCTGCGCATTTTCTTGATAAAACTCTAACGAAGAACGCAGCTCTTCAGGTGCGGGAACATCAGGCATGGTAGCTTGATGCGATAATCCTTGCTCTTCACCTTGAAACGACGCCGTCATGTAAAAAATAGGTTTACCGTACTGAATGGCGCTAACTCGACGAGTACTAAAACTTTTACCATCGCGAATCGTCTCTACATCATAAACGATTGGCTTTGCAGCGTCGCCTGGGCGTAAGAAGTAAGAATGTAAGGAGTGAACAATACGTCCTGCAGGCAATGTTTCTTTAGCTGCGGAAAGCGCTTGTCCCATAACTTGACCGCCAAACACCGCTCTAAAACCTAAGTCTTGGCTTTGTCCTCGATATAAACCTTGCTCAATTTCTTCAAGTGACAATAGCGACAATAAATCATCTAATACTTGGCTCATTATTTCTTCCTCAATCCCCTAATTTCTAAATGATACTATACAATACTGGAAAAATACTAACTCACTGATTGAGGATATCTAATATGGCTTTTTGGCTGTTTAAAACCGAACCCGACGCCTTTTCAATTGATGACTTAAAACAAGCCCCAGAGCAAACAACGCTATGGGAAGGTGTACGCAACTACCAAGCGCGTAACTTTATTCGTGATGATGTACAAAAGGGCGATTTGGTGATGATTTATCACTCTAGCTGCAAACAAGTTGGCGTTGCGGGACTTGCTGTGGTTACTAAGACCGCTTACCCCGATCCAACTCAATTTGATTTAAGTAGTGACTATTACGATGCTAAAGCAACCGCTGATAATCCTCGCTGGTTTGTAGTGGAATTAACCTATCAGGCGCATTTAAGTAGTTTAGTCAGTCTACAAGCAATCAAAGCAAATAGTGCTATAACTGATATAGCACTTAAAAAAAGTGGCCGTTTATCGGTCATGCCAGTAACCGACAATGACTGGCATGAAATTTTAAATATGGCGAAATAAGTCATCAAGGTAACTATCCACCAGCGTAGCATCTCACCGCTCGATTTTCTTATGTAGCCAGATTTGTTATGATCTGCGGCTTGTGTGTACTGGAGGAAAAATGAAATTACTGTATTGGTTAGATGAATGGTTAACTCTCAACGATGATGAGAGGCAAGCAAAGCTACCAACCTCTGGTGGAGATTTACTCGGTGATGTGTATGTAAAATATCACTTTTTTGATCTCAATAAACCCCTGCTTTTTACTTTTTCTCCTGCGGGCACTGATGTGCAAGAACGCGATTTGAACGAAGACTTTGCCCCATGGGGCTATCATTTAGCACAAAAGCAAAACGTTAATATTATTGCGTTTCAGCATTTGGGTAAAAGTAACTGGTTTCGTAATCGCAATTTAATCTTTTTTATTGAGCAATTAGCTCCCTTACTTTCTCCATTTAAAACAAAGTTAGGTTATGGGCTTAGTCGTGGCGGCTTTGCTGTGGGTGCATTTGCTAAATTACTAAAACTCGACAAAGTACTGTTTTTCCACCCTGTTAGCACCAAAAACAAGCTACTCGCCCCTTGGGATGACCGCTCAAGTACTGAGATAGCCCAGCAATATGACTGGCAAGGTGACTACCATGACTTAGATTTAGGGGATGCCGAGGGTTACATTATTTACGATCCAACTAATCGTATTGACCGCCAACATGCTAAACGCTATAAACAACTCACTCACTTACGCGTGTTTGGTATGGGGCACGGCACTCATGCCACTTATTTAAATAAGTTTGGCTTTTATAAACAAGTGGCGGTTGATTTTATTCGTGATCAGCAAATCGACATTGCGCAATTTAGGCTGCAAACAAAAACACTGCGTTTAAAAGAGGATTATTATAAAAAACTTAATAAAGCCAACGCTAAGTCGCCACATCGCCAAGCGTTATTAAGTACCGCTCACACTATTTTAATTGATGAAAAAGCCACGCATGTAAAAGAGCATCAAGCGCAAATTGATATTCAACCACTAATAGACGTAGCCATTAAACATCAAGACGAAAATCCTACCGATGCTATTAAGCTATTAGAGGTGGCACAACAACTCGTGCCAGATGATCCGCTGGTTGAGCATAAACTCAAGCAATTAAAATAACACTGGGCAACTCAAACGTTGCCCTTGCTACTATTTTTTCTTTGCGTGCCCTTGCTTGGGAACAATTGAAAAATATAAAATAAGCGCTATCCAAGAGAAAAAAATAGCGCCGACCAACCAGCCATTTTTCTCATGGCCATGGCTACGCTTACTGTTAAGAATTATCATAATAGGGAAAATGTAAGCACATAAAACAATAATTAAAAAAGCAATTTCAGTCATTATTTTTCCAAGCTAGGCCAATCAACTTCACCACTCAACACTCGCTCTTGCGCGATATAATGCAATATATCACCCGCATTTACTGCGTAATCTAAAGGTGGATTTAAATCCATATTTTTTGCACTTAAATTATGAGCCACCCCTAATAATATTGCATCATGATCGTACTTAAAATGATGAAATAATTTACCAAACTCCATGGTTTTTATATCACTGGGTATTTGTAGACTAAATTGTGTATCACCATGCAAAGTAGATAATAGTTCTTCTTGAACACGACTTGAGCCAGGGTCTTGCATTGAGCGCACCAAAATCTCTGCTGACTTAGTGCTACTGCATTCTACGTTATGACAATGCTCTAGTAACATTTCCACTTTTGTTTCATCAAAAAAGTGTGCGCTAATGTGACAATCTTCTTTAACTAAACGACTAATACGCAGTGCGGTAGTAAATGTTTGGTCGTCATCTTGACCATCAATAATCACTTTATCAGCATGGCGAATTGCTACACGCTCTAACTCATCCAAATCAGTAAAACTAGTCAAACGAGCAAAATCAACATTCTCATTACTTAAGAATGGATGCTCTATTTGTTCAGTAACCGCCAATAAAATACGGCGATCTGTACGTTTAGTATCAGCCAAAATATAGTCGATCATTTTTTTTGTTCGAGCATTATGCCAACCAAAAATAATAATGTGGTTGCTACTGTGAGCAAAGTTTTTATCACCAGTCATAGCGCGCCTAATTAAGTAAGTTACTGTTTGTCCTGTTTTACCTAACAAGACACCAAATAAAGCCAAACCAAAGGGTATTTGTATTAATGCAACAATCCATCGACCTAAATCTGTTGATGGACTTAAATCGCCATACCCTACCGTTGAAGTGGTTACCGTGTAGTAGTAAAAAAAAGTCCCTGGTGAAAGCAAGGCCTGCTCATTTGCCACTAATAATAAACTCCAAGTAAGTAGCATATGTAAGGATGTTGCTATTACAACAGATTGCCAACTAACCTGATCAATATGGCTGCGCAACAGCACAACAATACGTTTTAAAATATGATGCATAATTTTTTGTTAATCGATTGATTATTTTTATCATTTAGTAACACGATACTGTAAATGATAACACCTAAGCAACGTTTTACTGTAATCGAAATATTCAAGGTTCGTTATGAAGAAAAATAAGAGTAAACTATAGTTATTAAGTTATGAGAAAAGAATGAGTCTATTATGTCAGGTGTTTTAGCGTCAGTTGATCAACGTACTCAGCTTGTAGGTGAGAATCGTTTAGAATTGCTACTTTTTTATTTACATAGCCGCCATTTATTCGCACTCAATGTATTTAAAATTAAAGAAGTGGTGAAGCTTCCCCGTCTAAGCAAAATACCGCACTCTCACCCTAAGGTGACGGGTGTTGCTAATATTCGTGGTGAATCTATTCCGGTGATTGATCTACGCCAAGCAATTTCTATGTCACACAAAGAACATGGCGACGATTGTAATCTCGTAGTAACAGAATATAACCGTACCACCCAAGGTTTTTTAATTGGCAAAGTTGATCATATTTTAAATATGACCTGGTCTGATATTATGCCGCCGCCTAGCTCTGTGGGTAAAAATCATTACATTACCGCACTGACTAAAGTACAGCGCGACGACGTGGAGCACTTGGTAGAAATTATAGATGTAGAAAAAGTACTGGCTGAAATAGTTGAGTACGAGGTTAATATTTCAGATGGAGTGTTAGACCAAACTATAGTTAACGAATTCTCTGGGCGAAAAATACTACATGCCGATGACTCGCCAACAGCACGCAAGCAAGTTAGCGATACGCTATCGCAGCTTGGTATTGAAATCGTTCCAGCCAGTAATGGCTTGGAAGCACTCAATATGCTGAAAGGTTGGGCCGATGAAGGCCGCGATGTTGAAAAAGAATTACTTATGGTGATTACCGATGCCGAAATGCCTTCTATGGATGGTTATCGCTTAACCTATGAAATACGCAACGACAACCGCTTAAAAAACTTACATGTGGTGCTTAACACCTCTCTCAGTGGTAGCTTTAACCAAGCCATGGTAGAAAAAGTGGGATGTAATGCATTTTTATCAAAGTTTCAGCCCGACTTATTAGTACAAGAAGTTCAAAATCGCTTAAAACAGGTGCTCAGCAACACTTAGTTAAGCTCACTAGTAAATACTGACTACAGTTAGTATTTGCTAGTTATATAACTAGCAACGTATTTAGTTATTTCACTGCCTTATAGCCTACCTTGTTGTCATTTTATTTATTGCGCCATTTGCTAATCACTACTTTTCATGATTAATTAATACGTAAATTTTTACTAGGTTATTAATTATGCTTAATAAAGTTGCCAGCCCTTTTACCAAGCTTGTAGAGCGGTACTTACCCGATCCGTTTATATTTGTCATTTTGCTCACCATTATCACTTTGGTCATTGCGAATTTAGCGACCCCTGCAACCACGCTTGAGGTAATAGCATCATGGGGTAGCGGGTTTTGGAACTTACTTAGCTTTGCCATGCAAATGCTGTTGGTATTAGTAACAGGCTACATGCTCGCCAGTACCTCGTTAATAAGTAAGTTACTGACAAAGTTGGCAACGCTTGCCAATACAGCTCCAAAAGCCATTATTTTAGTGACTTTTATTTCGCTTTTAGCAAGCTGGCTTAATTGGGGGTTTGGTTTAGTGATTGGGGCTTTATTTGCTAAAGCGATTGCCAAACAGACTCGAGTGGATTACCGGCTATTAGTAGCGAGTGCTTACTCAGGTTTTGTAGTGTGGCACGGCGGATTGGCAGGCTCCGTACCTCTAACCATTGCCAGCGAAGGGCATTTTTCACAGGCAACAATGGGGATTATTGGCACCGAGCAAACCTTGTTCGCAGGTTTTAACATTGCGATTCTGATTGGCTTATTTATTATTATGCCGCTGGTTAACCGCTATATGCTACCAAATGAAAAAGACAGTGTTTATATTGACCCATTACTGCTTAAGAACACTTTAGCCGATAAAGTAACAATAACACGCCCAGCTCAGCATTTAGAGCAAAGTAAGCTGTTAGGTATGGGTATTGGTTTACTCGGACTTGCCTACTTAGGCTATTACTTTTTTATCGCAGGTGGCGGCTTAAACCTAAACAGTGTGATAGCGCTTTTCTTATTTTTAGCTATCACACTACATCAAACACCCCATAACCTACTAAATAGCCTACAACAAGCGATTCCGAGTGGCGCGGGAATTGTCATTCAGTTCCCTTTTTATGCCGGTATTATGGCGGTAATGGTCGATACAGGATTAGCACAGCAGATATCACAAGGCTTTATTGCAATCGCTGATGCCGATAGCTTGCCATTTTACAGTTTTATAAGTGCAGGACTCGTTAATATGTTTGTGCCCTCAGGTGGCGGCCAATGGGCGGTACAAGCACCTATTGTTATACCAGCAGCGCAAGAGCTTGGTGCAGATATGGCGCGGGTTGCTATGGCTGTGGCGTGGGGAGACGCGTGGACCAATTTAATTCAACCCTTTTGGGCTTTACCGGTATTAGCCATTGCAGGGTTAAAAGCTAAAGATATTATGGGGTTTTGCGTGGTACAGCTTATTATTACTGGAGTATTTATTTCACTCATATTGAGCTTTTATTAATCTAACTGGGCTGTAACTTATATTACAGCCCGCGCTTACTTAGCTTGATAAAATCTTCATCGGTAAGCTTAAAATGGCGTTTTCTGAGTCAGCAAAGTGCATCATCACTGCTACATGGCCTGCAACCACCAGCGCATACATGACCGCTGAAAAACCTTGGCCATATTTATCTAATGGCAATAAGTGTGAGTAGTGACGGCCGCGCCATTCAAACACGATTTCCAGTGCCCCAACAAACAAAAAGAACATTAATAGCATTAAACCAAACGTATAGCTGAGCCATAAACCAAACAGCACCCCTAGTAAGCACACACTCAAACCAACCCATGAGCGCATTGAAAAACTAATGCTTTTTAGTACATGCCCGCCATCAAGCGGTAAAATAGGCAGTAAATTGAATAAATTAAGCAGTGCACTAAGCACTGCAACACCGGCAAATATTTCCATTTCTGTGGCGTAATAAAGCACTACACCAAGCACAGAAGTAAATAAGCCAAAGGCAGGCCCCATAAGTGATATAACCACATCTTGCCAGCGCGTAGTTATTTTATCGTCGCTCACAGCAAGACCACCAACAAAGGGAATTAAATAAATACCTTTGGTTTTAATGCCAAAATACTTCATTGCACGTACATGGCCATACTCGTGTACCACCAAGCAAGCAATCAGCATTAACGCAAACTCAATGGTAAACAGCCATGCATAACCCGCTACCGATGCGCTGGCAAGCGCCACCTTAACCACCTTAGCGCTTTTAAATAATTTAAAGCCAAGCGCAGCGAATCCTAAAAACCCTTTTTTAGGTGCGCCCTGTGCTGCTACAGGTAGAGCTAACTGAGTTGCAAACTGATTGTTTACATACAACGCTAAGCT
The DNA here is from genome assembly GCF_057552415.1 of Pseudoalteromonas sp. NH0006-26. The sequence continues at coordinate 20,017 of NZ_BAAJMJ010000010.1, read as the reverse complement.
TTGCTGGCTTACCTCACTGCTATCAATACCAATTAACTGCTCATCAAGTATAAACTCGACATAATTTTCACGTGGGTTTTCAAATGCAATCGCTTGCTGATCATGAAATATTTTTACAACTTGCTGATCTGCTATCATCAGCGTAAACGGTTGCTCTGCCAGAGAAAGATCGACTTTTATCATTATTCTAACCATTATAAATTATGCCGCTAGTATACCTATCCACCTCAAAAACACGAGTGAGCTAGCATAATTTTAGCAGCGATAATTTAAGGTAAAAAAACTCAACACTACTGACAAAAACAATTCAAGCGACTATTTTTAGTATTACAGGAAGTAAGTTACAACTACTAGGGACAACAATGCGAACTAAATTACCAAACATACTTGTTGTTGATGACTCACAAGCCATTTTGATTGTTATGAAAGCGATTTTTAATGAGCTCGAAATGCCAGAAGTCACTACTTGCTTAAGCGCAGTTACAGCATTAGAGAAAGTAAAGCCTGATATAAACTTTTATGACGCCATATTTACTGATCTGAATATGCCAGAAATGGATGGTATGGAGTTAATTCGTAATTTAGGTGAAATAGGCTATTGCGGTGCGATTGTTATTATTTCTGAAATGGACCCTAAAATAATCAGCCTAGCAGCTGACTTAGCCAAGCAGCACAATGTGCATTTAGTTGGTAACCTTACCAAGCCTGTGCAATTAAATCAGGTAAATACGTTACTTGCCAAAATAGCGCAGTTAAACAGCCATACGCTTGTAAAAGAGCGCCCAATTACTAAAGCTAAGCTTATTAGCGCATTAAAAAATAATGAAATAACACCGTATTACCAACCTAAAATAAATATAAACAATAACCAAATACAAAGTGTTGAAGTATTGGCTCGCATTGTTTCAAATAAAAACGAACGCGTTATTTTACCAAGCCGATTTATAAGCCTTGCAGAGCAATGTGATTTAATCAATGACATTACGTTTACGCTGTTTGAAAAAGCCTGCAGTGACTTAAAACAGCTGAAAGAGCAATTGGGAGAAAGCTTAAAGTTGTCATTTAATATGTCGCCATGCCAGTTAAATGATTTGAACTGTCCTAATAAGTTATTACTGCTATTACAAAAGCACGACGTGCTTCCCAGTGATGTGGTTGTTGAAATAACCGAACAACATGCCCTTTCAAGCTATACTCAGTTAGAAACCTTAAATAGATTCAGAATATTTGGTTTTGGTATTTCGCTGGATGACTTTGGTACTGGCTTTACTAATATTAATCAACTAAAACAACTTCCTTTCACTGAAGTTAAAATAGACCGCTCTTTTATAAGCCATATTGAAACCGATAAGTTTTCGCAAGTGGTGGTCAGCTCATTAATTAATATGACTAGCCAAGAGCAGCTACAACTTGTTGCTGAGGGTGTTGAGCGCCCAGAAGAACTTGCCTACCTAAAGCACTATCAAACAGACTTAACTATACAAGGATTTTTGTTTAGCTGCCCAAAAGCAAAAGCTGAATTTATCTCGTGGGCACAGCACTGGATAAAAACAGCTGCTAAAACAAAAAATAATTAGGGTCTGTTGACCTTTGCAGATTTTTATTTATACAGACCTCCTAACGAGGTTCGTTATCGTCGGCGCTGACTATATGCTCGCTATCAGCTAAGCGTTGATGCCAGCGTTGCTTAGCCACGGCCCGCATATTGGTAGATTGATCTCGCTCATCAACAATTTCTAAGCCCATTAACGCTTCTATCATATCTTCTAGGGTTACAATTCCTTGTACGTCGCCGTATTCATCAATCACTAAGCAAATATGGGTACGCTGAGTGAGTAATGTTTGTAATAACGACGATACGTTTTGCGCGCTCGGTACCGTATAAATAGGCTTAACCAACTTACTAATTTTGTAATCTGTGCCCAAGCGATGATACGCCAACATAATATCGTTTTTATGAACAAACCCTATTATATCGTCAGCGTCTTTGTCATAAATTAACACCCGAGAGAATGATGACGATCCATGTTCACTTAAGTACTGATTAACAGTAAGGTCTTTATGAATTTTAAAAATAACCGTACGCGGAGTCATTAAATCGGTTAGTTTTGCATGTCTAAAGTGCAGTAAGTTTCGAATGATCTCTGATTCATCTGCATGAAGCGCCCCTGACTCACTGCCAATATCGGCCATCGCTTCTATTTCTTGGCGAATATAATAGGCTTCATTATGCTTTTGCCCCATCAAATTGGTTAGCTTTTGTGCAGCCCATACAAACGGCTTAAGTACTAACACCAAAATACGTAAACCATAAGTCACACTCGGTGTTAAAGCACGCCAATAGTTGGCACCCAAGGTTTTTGGAATAATCTCAGATAACACCAACACCAATAAAGTCATAATCGCAGATGCAATCCCCACTGCAGCGTCTGAAAACACCACGGCAGCTTGTGCGCCTACCCCTGCCGCACCAGCAGTATGGGCAACAGTATTGAGCGTTAAAATAGCTGCTAATGGCTGATCAATATTCTTTTTTAGCTTTTCAAGCTGCTTCGCCAGCACTGGGCGCTCTTTGCGCAGCAATGCAACATAACTAGGCGAAATGCTTAATAGCACCGCCTCCATTATTGAACACAAAAACGAAATCACAATCGCTGTAACCATGTAAATGATTAATAGTGTCACTTTTTTTCCTCTATATTGGATATATGAGCATCATAACAATACATGCTATATTTGGCCAAATACCCAATAATAGGCATAACAATGAATTTAAGCGCATCTTGGTATCGTTACGCAAAACGTTTTACTTACTTGGCAACCCTACTTACATTAAGTAGCTTGAGTTTAACGACATTAGCCGCACCACTCGATCAATCAAAAATCCAATTTATTGGTCCGCTTGCAGAAAGCATGCAAGCCAAGCCATTTCAGACACCCCATGGTGACGTGGTTATTAGCAATTTATTGACACAACTTGAATCTAATACTGAAAGTTTTGTTGTATTTGGAAAAAAACACAAGTGGCAGCCACTTGATAAAATTAACGCGCTTACCTTAGGCGGTTTACAGGCACTTAAATTTCATATTGAAACGAACCGATTTACACAAGGCTCCTTAAACATTACAGGAATAGAGCAAGGCCAGGTTTTTATTAACGGTGAAAAGCAAACTGGTGAAAGCCAAAGCTACCCGCTTGCTTTAAATAACGGCTCACATACTGTTATTCTCATCGCCCAACAGGTTGCTAATTGGAATGATGTTAGCTTAGAGTTTGTGCCAAAAGCAGACACTGATGTTGTCACCCTAACCACCAATAAAACCAAACGTTTATCAGCAAAGCAGTTATTCGATGCACCTACTATTAGTGCCCTCTCATTGTCTCCAGATGCTAAGCATTACTTAAGCACAACTAAGCGCTATAGTGATAAAACTGGCAATGATGCACATACCATTACTGAGCTAAAAGATACTAAAAACCAGACGCTATATCGATTTGAAGCAGCCCAGCCAAGTCAGTTCATTTGGAGCCCTGATAACCAATTTTTAGTTTATTTACTCAACAATGAATTAAAGCAACTAAACCGTAAAAACTTAACAATTAAAACCTTAGCCTCTGGCCTTGAAGGCGCAAGTAACTTCAGCTTTTATAACGACAGCAGTATTTTATTTAGTTGGTCAAAATCGCCTGAAGAAAATAACAGCCTAACCAAACACCATAAAGGCCTTCAAGATCGTTGGTCATATGCTCGTACCGTTAGCCAATTATACTTACTCGATACCAAAAGTGGTTTAACCAAAGCCCTAACTGAAGGTGTATTAAGCCATCGCCTTGAAGATGCAAACAGTAACCGTGGAAAACTATTAATTAGTCGCCCTGTTATGGCAATGCAAGCTTCAACACATCCAGAAACTGAGCTAGTTGAACTTACATTAAAATCTAATAGCCTAAAATCACTAGGTAAGTTTAAAACCTTTAATCAAGCAAAATATGCCGTAAGCGACATTTACGTAGTTGCAGGCCCAGATTTTAAAAATGGTGCAGGCAGAACATTACCAAAGAACATGCTGGCTAATAATTACGATGGGCAGCTGTACTTACTAACTGATAACGCAAAAAAAGTAACGGCGTTAAGTAAACAGTTTAACCCTGCGATTGGCACATTAGAAGTACTAAGCAATGGTGATGCGCTAATCAAAGTGACAGAAAAAGACACCCAACCACTGTATTTATTTGATCTAAGTAAGCAGCGCTTTAAAAAGCTAAATACGGGCTTTGATATTGTGCAACAATTTAGTTTTTCAAATACACGCAATGCCCAGTTATTAATTAGTGGCAGTAATGCGTCGAGCGCTCAACAACTCAAGCGCTTCGACGTAAGTAAAAACAAGGTAGAGCTCATTTGGGATTCAAACCCGATTGCGTATGCCAATACGGCTATTCCTGCGCTTGAAGAATTTAACTTTACCAATAAGCGTGGCGTAGAAATCTCTGGCCGTGTTTATCTGCCAAGCAATCTTGATAAAGCCAAGAAGTACCCTGCTCTTGTGTATTATTATGGTGGCACCTCACCAGTAACACGTGGGTTTACTGGGCGTTACCCTTTTAACTTATGGGCAGCAAACGGATATGTGGTTTATGTTGTACAACCGACCGGTGCAACGGGCTTTGGGCAAACTTTTTCAGCACAACATGTAAATGCTTGGGGCGACTATACCGCCGATGACATTATCCAAGGCACAGAGGCATTTTTAGCTAAATACAGTTTTGTAGACAGTAGCAAAGTAGGTAATCTTGGTGCATCTTATGGTGGCTTTATGACTATGCTGCTTGCCACCAAAACCGATATGTTTAGCGCATCTATTGCGCATGCCGGTATTTCAAACTTAACGTCATACTGGGGTGAAGGATGGTGGGGTTATTTATACTCAGGCGAAGCCTCAAAAAATAGCTTTCCGTGGAATAATCCTCAACTTTACAGCCAGCATAGCCCTGTATTTCATGCCGATAAAGTAAATACACCATTACTGCTTATTCATGGTGACAGTGATACTAATGTGCCTGTGGGCGAAAGCTTAACTATGTACACAGCCCTAAAACTGCTTAATAAAGACGTTGAAATGATAGAGTACAAGGGGGCTGATCACCAAATATTTGCGCGCGATAAGCGATTTAATTGGTGGAACACCATGTTGGCTTACTTTGACAAAAAGTTAAAAAATGAACCACAATGGTGGGATTCAATGTATAAAGATTAGTAACCATAATGCGCACTTTGTCGCTCAAGTGAAAAGTGCGCATTACAAAAGTAATGTTATTAGACCAATTCGTAATATAATGTTACCGAAAAACAACGTTCTCTGTGTTATGCAGACCATTAATAATGCTAATATACAAAGCTGAAACTAAAAAAATAACAGACTATGGCAATTAATGTTTTATTGGTTGAAGATGACGAATTACTCGTAAAGCGCATCCAAAATCATTTTATAAATACCGAGTTTTCTATTGACGTTGACCCCACAGGGGCCGATGCGTTAAATGTTGTTAAAAGCCGAGTAAGTCAGCGCAATACGATTTCCTTGGCAATAATTGATATTGTGCTACCAAAACGCGACGGTTTACAACTTGCCAAAGAGCTAAATACGCTCACCGATATTGGCGTTATCTTATTATCGAGTCGTGACTCACAAGCCGATCGAATTGCAGGCCTTGCTCAAGGTGCCGATGACTATATTTGCAAGCCGGTAGATTTACTTGAGCTTGAGCTAAGAATGCGCGCCCTATACAAACGAGTTGCCAATAATCACAGCGACGATGACAGTGAAGAGTTTATTGAATACGCCGATTTTAAGCTTCATCCAGATAATCGCACCCTTATTACAGCCAGTGGGATTGAATCACGACTGACTGAAGCAGAACACAAAGTGCTTATTTGTTTGATTGGTAATGCTGGTAAAGCGACTTCCCGTGAAAAAATATCAGAAGAAATTGGCCAGCCCGATTGGAGCCCCAACGATCGCACAGTAGACGTGTTAGTGGGTCGTTTACGTAAAAAGCTGAACGATGAGAAAGATCAAAAACGTATTGTCACTGTTCGCGGTAAAGGCTATATGCTTTCAATTTAAATCCTTAGTGTTGGGTTAACTGCGATAATAAACGCTCAAATGCCCGATAATTAAGCGCTTCTTTAAGCTCATTTAAACTGATTTGTGGCGCACCTTTTAAATCACTTATCGTCCGCGCCACTTTGATTACTCTATGATAAGAGCGCGGCGATAGCGCCAGCTTTTCACTGGCTCTGGCTAAAAACTGCAGCTCTGCAGGTGGTAACTCACAGTGCAAGTTCATCTCTTTGTTATTTAACCGCGCATTTACTTTACCTTGGCGTTTAAGCTGAACTACATAAGCTGCTTCTACTCGTGCCCTCACCTCAGCACTGGTTTCTTCTGTAGTTGTACTTTGTAGCTCCACGCTGCTCAACCTTGGTAGTTCAATTTGCAAATCAATTCTGTCAATAAACGGCCCCGATACTCGCGATAAATAGCGCATTACCTGATCGGGTGTCGCCCGTTTATCATGATGACACCCAGTTGGACTAGGGTTAAGTGCTGCAATAAGCTGAAACTGCGCTGGAAATTCCATTTGTCTGGCCGCGCGCGAAATCGTCACTGTTCCGGTTTCCATAGGCTCTCGTAATGAATCCAGCACTTTACGCTCAAATTCAGGCAGCTCATCTAAAAACAACACACCATTATGCGCTAACGATATCTCACCGGGCTTAGGGTTAGACGAGCCACCCACTAGCGCCACCGCAGAACAGGTATGATGCGGATTGCGAAACGGTCGCTGACGCCAATTGGTTAAATCAATTGAATGACCAATAATTGAATATAAGGCCGCTGTATCAATGGCTTCATCATCAGACATGGTTGGCATTATGGTAGCCATTCGTTGCGCAAGCATTGATTTTCCTGTTCCTGGTGGACCTAAAAACAATAAGTTATGCCCACCAGCAGCGGCAATTTCTAATACACGTTTAGCACCGGGTTGGCCTTTTACATCACTTAAATCGAGTAAAAAGTCTGGCGCTTGGGTGCAATCAGGGTAGACAATATTGAGCGGTAAAGGTTGTTGATTGAGCAAGTCTCCCCACACCTCTTGTATAGAACTGACGGCTTTTCGCTTTACACCACTGACTAGGCTGGCCAAACTGTCATTTTCAAGAGGCAGAAAACAGCAACGATTTTGCTCTTTGGCACCAAGCACTGAAGGCAAAATGGCATTTACCGCCCGTATTTCACCATTAAGTGCAAGCTCACCGTAAAATTCATACTTATGAATATCAGGGCAGACTATTTGCCCCGATGCGACCAAAATACCTACCGCAATCGCAAGGTCAAATCGCCCACCATCTTTAGGGAGATCGGCAGGCGCTAAATTAACGGTAATACGTTGATCGGGAAATCCAAATTGCGAGTTTTCAAGAGCACTACGTACTCTATCCTTGGCCTCTTTAACCGAGGTTTCGGGTAAACCGACAATATGAAAGGCGGGTAAACCATTGCCTAAATGTACTTCAACCATCACCTCGGGGGCGTTTATCCCCACCTGCGCGCGAGAAAATATACGGGCTAACGACATTCCTTATCCTAGGGTCTGCTGACCTTTCAAGGTTAAATTTGCAGCAGTCTGTTTGGTATTTAGGCAAGGCAGAGCCTATGTCGTGTGGTTATTCCCCATAAATAGGCGATAACGCAGCATTAATGCCAAACAGGCGCTGCCCGAAGGGTTCTGCCTAGGGGCGATTTACTCTTTGTTGCTCGGTTTTCACTTAGTCCACTAGGTTACAAACCTCGCGCCGCGATTAAGTCGCCCCTAGTTTGAACAAATTTTAATCCGCAAAGGTCAACAGGCCCTATAACAGCTGTATTTACACAGTTTAGTCAGGATATTTAAAAACATGTAATATAATCTTCCATTTAATCGCCGAAAAACGTAGCAATAAGGTCATTAGCATACTCAAAATCATTGCCACTTCCACCGTTAACGATAGGTTGATACTTAAGGTATACACAATACCACCAGCAATACAGGTAATAGCATACAGCTCACCTTTGAGCAGCATTGGAATATCGCGGGCAAGCACATCGCGAATCAATCCACCAAAGCAGGGAGTGATCACAGCCATAATCACAACTGTCATATCTGGCATACCGGCCAATTGCGCTTTTTGCGCTCCCATTACTGCAAAAAAGGCTAAACCAAACGCATCTGCGGTTTGTAACACATAGTACGGAATTGATTTTTGCTTATTGATCAGTCGCGTTGTAACCAGAACCGCCACCAAAATAGCATAAAAGTAGCTTTGGTCGTGTAACCAAAATACGGGCTGGTCGAGTATTACATCGCGAACGGTACCGCCGCCAATAGCCGTAACAGTTGCAAGTACAACTACACCAAAGCCGTCCATTTTCTTTTCGTAGGCCACTAAGGTGCCTGAGATAGCAAATACCGCCACACCTATTAAATCAAACCAGTGATAGAGTTCAGTCATAATTTTGATTACAAAAAGTTTTAAAGAGTTTAGTGCATAGCATACTAAATATTCAGCAATAACACTTTCAAAAAGTAGAATTCAAGATGTTAAAAATAGAGTGAATAGATTTAAATTCAGGCATAAAAAAACACGCTTTAGCGTTTCGATTTAATAAAACATATTATTTCAGTGGTTGCGGGAGCCAGAGTTTGTAAGGAGCGAACCGACAACCTTTGCTGGCTAATGGAAAGCTGAGACCGACGAGCTACCCATTTCACTGAATTTTAGGCATAAAAAAACACGCTTTAGGCGTGTTGCTTTAATATAGCTGTTTATTTCAGTGGTTGCGGGAGCCGGAATTTAATAGACGACCTTTGCTGGCTAATGGAGAGCTGAGACCGACGAGCTACCCATTTCACTGAATTTTAGGCATAAAAAAACACTCGTATAGAGTGTCGATTCATTTTTACAATTTATTTCAGTGGTTGCGGGAGCCGGATTTGAACCGACGACCTTCGGGTTATGAGCCCGACGAGCTACCAGACTGCTCCATCCCGCGCCTGAAATTGCAGATTTATTTATAGTTGCTTACATTACAACTTGGCTTCCAATCCTCTAAAGGAAATTGGTTGCGGGAGCCGGATTTGAACCGACGACCTTCGGGTTATGAGCCCGACGAGCTACCAGGCTGCTCCATCCCGCGCCTGTATATTTTAAGTCTATCGACTACTTAATTTAATCTCTTAAGTTAGAGTTTACAGTATCCAATTTTCTAAATAAAATTGGTTGCGGGAGCCGGATTTGAACCAACGACCTTCGGGTTATGAGCCCGACGAGCTACCAGACTGCTCCATCCCGCGCCTGTAATTTCTTAGTAACAGTATTGTGTTATTCACAAGCCTGTTTCGAAGAGAGCGCTATAATATAGGAATAAACCTATAATGCAAGGTTTTACTAATTAAAAACGTTTAAGTGAACAAAAACCCATCAAACAGTGATATTTACAGTAATCGCTGATGTGGATTTATCATTTTTTGCCACTCCCAGTCGGGATGACCCATAACAATAAAATCTGGATTTTCTGTACTTTCTCTTTGGTTGTACGTTAAAGGATTAAATTCAGCATCGGTAATACAGCCACCTGCTTCTTCAACAATAACCTGCGATGCACCCGTATCCCATTCACCTGTAGGACCAATTCTTAAAAAACAATCCGCTTTACCCTCAGCAACAATACACGCTTTAAGTGAACACGAACCTAAAGCCACCGTTGCAAATTGCGCATTTAGATACTGACTAACTGCTTCTATTTTTTGGCGGCGACTCACAGCCAAAGTTAAACTCTCGGGCGGTGCTACAAATATTTGTTTATCGTACTCACCTTCTCGCTTGAATGCCCCATTATTAGCAGTTGCATAATAGGTCACGCCCTTTGCTGGCCAATGAATAACTCCCAACACTGGGTGGTTATTTTCTATCAATGCAATATTAACGGCAAAGTCACCACTTTCGAGTATAAATTCACCGGTGCCATCCATCGGGTCAAGCAACCAATACCGTTGCCAGTGCTGCCTATCTTGCAATGCTGGAATGGGGGTTTCTTCTGACATAATTGGAATGTCGGGAGCTAGCGCATTTAAGCCGGCGACGAGCACCTCATTTGCGGCTAAATCTGCTTTGGTTACTGGCGTATTATCTGATTTTTCTTGTTGACCAATATCATCTTTTTTATACAAAGACATAATGGCATCCCCTGCACATTGCGCAAGCTCAATACATGGCTCTAGAAGTTTATTCATTAATGTCTCCTGAGGCTAAATACTTATCTAATAATAGCAGAGCAGCAACACTACGTGCTTCAGTAAAGTCAGGTTGGTCTAATAATGACTGCCACTGTGAAAGCGGCCATTTCACCAGCACTAATGGCTCAGGCTCATCACCTAGTAAGGTTTCAGGGTATAAATTTTTAGCAAACAAAATATGCATGGTCGCGTTAAAGTAGCTCGGTGCCATAGTGACTGTTTTGAGCGGTTTAAAATACTCAGCGCCAAAGCCAATTTCTTCTTTAAGCTCTCTATTTGCGGCTTGTTCAGGCGTTTCACCTGGGTCAATGAGCCCTTTGGGGAACCCTAACTGATAGTCATTGGTGCCTGCACAATACTCACGAACTAGTAATAGCTCATTTTCAGTTGTCATGGGCACAATCATAACGGCTCCACGGCCACCGCCGCGAATTCGCTCATACTGACGCTCTTGGTTATTTGAAAACTTAAGCTCTAAAGACTCCACAGTAAATAAGCGACTTTTAGCGACAACATTATTACTGAGAATTTGTGGTGGTGTTGGGTGCTTTTTCTGTGTCATGGGCATCAATTTGCTATCATTGCAGTTATACTAATCATATACCCAAATGAGTATAAGATGCGAGTTTCAGTTTGAATTAAAAGCAATTTAATTGAGCAAATAATTCTCGGGTTTCGTTAAGGTTAATTCTTTATTTCAAAATATGAATACGCTTTGAATATAACATTGTCGGATTTATATCTTAATAACCCAAATAACAAAATTCATTAATTCACTTCATCGCAAGTTAGTCATTTCAATAAGCAATTTTCACAAGGATACATCATGCTCAACTGGTCAAAAATCGATACTGTATTACTCGACATGGATGGAACATTACTCGATTTAAATTACGACACCGACTTTTGGCTCAATGTTGTGCCACAACAACATGCCTTGGCTCAAAATATTAGTATTGATGAAGCGCGTGCAGATATTTTAAAACGCTATCAGGCTGTGAGTGGCAAAATTCAGTGGTACTGCTCTGACTATTGGGAAGCACAGCTAAACTTACCTATTCTCGAATTAAAGCGTCAGTCTGCCCACTTAATCAAAATACGTGAAGACGTTCCGCATTTTTTAACTGAACTTAGACGAGCAGGTAAAGAGCTCATTTTGCTGACTAATGCCCACCCTGAATGCGTAATGCTTAAATTTGAACATACCGCTATTGATAACTATTTAGATGGGGTGGTGTCGACTCATGAATACGGGGTAAGTAAAGAGCAACAAAGCTTGTGGCATAAGGTACAAGAGGATTTGGGGTTTGATAAACGCCGCACTTTATTTGTAGATGACAGCTTACCGGTATTACATGCCGCACGAGAATACGGCATTGAGCATTTACTTGCGGTTGCTAACCCTAATAGCCAGCAACCACATAACGATATAAGCGATTACTTAAGCGTAACCGATTATCGTAAGCTTATTTAGCTCATTCGCCCTGAGGGTAACGCGCTACTAAGCCTTGATATACCTGTTTTGCAAAATCTGCATGTTCAGTATCAAGGCTTTTAACTACTTCTACTAAGTGTTCGTTATCTTCTTGACCATGCCATACTTTAATGTAGCTGCCATCTTTGTAACCATGATCTTGGCGGAAAAAGTTAAGCGTATTTTTACCTACATAACCACGGTATAAATCATCAATATCCATGCCTATTTGCGCCATACAACCAGCAAAGGCGGCTGCATCAAAGGTTTTATTGGCAACAGCACTGGCCGCTAGTAATTCAAGCGTTTGTTTAAAGTCATCACCTTGTTGTGGTGCACTCATTTCGGCTTGTAGTTGCGTAGCGATTTGCTCATAGCTGGTCTCACCGTCAATACGCAACGATAAGCCAAAGTGAAAAATATCAACGAGCTCTAAAATCACTTGTTCAGTATCTGGGGTTTGTTTTTTCCACCATTTCCAACCGTAATGGTCTAACATTTCTGCACATTCAACCCAAATAGCTCTATACCATTCAAAGCCTTGGCTAAACCATTGCTCATGTACTTTAGTATTCATGGCATTTTGCATTTCTAGCATAACAACTAGCTTGTTTAAATTCGCAGACATATTGGTTCCACTGTTGGATTTATAATTAGGGTAATAATACAGATAATATAACTTAACGACCAGCCGAAAACTCATGCCATGAGTTGATCAGGTCAACAAAGTCTTCAAAACCACAACCACTGCTTAAATCATTCTCTTCAAGCATTAATTCGTCATCTTGGTAGGCTAATATATCTTCGTTATCTTGATGCAGCGCATGTGCTTCGAATAATGCTTCATCTTTGGAAAGGATCAGGTCAATTTCTTGGCCTTTGAGTGTTAACGGTTCAAAGCTTGAACTCACCGAGCTAATAAGTGCCTGCACCATAGCCACTTTGTCTTTGCCTATTTCTTCGTTTAACCAACGGCCTATAATCGCGTGCTCGCTGCTTATTTTAATTCTTAACCCACTAATAGGGTCGCGAATAAATTGGTATTCCATATACTTTTATTCCAGTACTGCTAATTACAACAGATTATAACCCAGTCAGTTATGAATAACGCAAGCCAGACACAAAAATAGCGCCATAAGGCGCTATTTAACCTGAACTCTGGTTAAGAGATTTACTAAAATATTGAATCAAAATGATATTTATGTTTGTTTTCTCTAGCCAGAGATGTTCAGTGAAAACAAGGCGAAATTACGCGTCAATAGCTAGTCTATTGCAAGTAAATTCAACGCAGTTAGCGCTCAAAATAGCTGCTTGAGATAGATTTATTATCCAGAGTTCAGGTTATTTAGTATCATCAATTTAGCTAACCGCCTGAGCGATAGCGGGCAGCGTCAATAATTGCCCATAAATGGAATACGGCTCCAATTACGGCTGGAACCACTAAAAACCATAATGCATAGCCGCCAAAAACCAAAATTGCAAACACCAGCGCAGCTAGAATACGCCCCTGCACCAGTTGCCCTAGACCGGGGAAAAAAATATTACATAGAGCGGCGATTACATTACCGCCAGAACCTTGTTCAGCCATACCAACCTCTGTAGTTTAATTAATTTTGTATTTGTACTTATTATTTATACTTACACACTTTATGCCAATTTATTAAGGCTTACAAATCATACAGTTAAATTATTACCAATTTATCACTTTAGTATTTTTTGCCAAATTTAGGTCAAATTAGCAATTTTAAATACATATTTTATTACTTGCTCTGTATATATTAGTATCAATACAGTAACTTAAATACCTATTTTATAAATAGCTGTTTATAAAAACAGTATTTTATTTAGCCTAACAAAAACACCTGTTATACTGCTCTCATTATTGATTAAAAAGGCGTAACGATGGACGTTTCAGAATTACTCGATGGCTTAAATGATAAACAACGCGATGCCGTTGCAGCGCCATTACAAAACATGCTGGTATTAGCAGGAGCAGGTTCAGGTAAAACTCGAGTATTGGTTCATCGTATTGCCTGGTTAATGCAAGTCGAGCAAGCCTCTGCCTACAGTATTTTTGCGGTAACCTTTACCAATAAAGCTGCTAAAGAGATGCGCTCAAGGGTTGAAGAAACTTTAAAGGCTCCTGTTGGCGGCATGTGGATTGGTACTTTCCATGGTTTATCGCACCGAATTTTACGTGCACATCACCGTGAAGCAAATTTACCCGAAGCCTTTCAAATTTTAGACTCTGACGATCAGCTTCGCATGATCAAGCGCTTATTAAAATCGATGAATATCGATGATAAAAAATGGCCTGCAAAACAATTTGGCTGGTACATAAGCGCTAAAAAAGATGAAGCTCTGCGCCCTAAAGATATTCAAGCATACGATATTAACGAGCAAATGATGCTGCGCGTTTACGCCGCCTATCAAGAAGCTTGCGATAGAGCTGGCCTAGTTGATTTTGCCGAAATATTACTACGTAGCTATGAGGTTCTTAAAAATAACCCAACTCTGCTTCGTCATTATCAGCAGCGCTTTGCGCATATGCTAGTAGACGAGTTTCAAGATACCAATACTATTCAGTATGCATGGTTAAAACTACTTGCGGGCGACACTAGTAGCATCATGATTGTAGGCGATGATGACCAAAGTATTTACGGTTGGCGTGGCGCTAAAATTGAAAATATCAAACGCTTTTTAACCGATTTTGACGCAGAGACAATTCGCCTTGAGCAAAACTATCGCTCGACTGCCACTATTCTTAAAGCATCTAATGCACTTATACAGAATAACTCCGAGCGTATGGGTAAAAGTTTGTGGACTGACGGTAACGACGGCGAACCAATTTCTATTTATGCCGCCTTTAACGAGCTAGATGAAGCGCGCTTTGTGAGTAGCAAATTACGCAGCTGGCTAAATGCCGGAAATGCGCTAGAAGATGCGGCTATTTTGTATCGTAGTAATGCGCAATCGCGGGTACTTGAAGAAGCGATGCTACAAGAAGGTTTAAAGTACCGAATCTATGGCGGTATGCGATTCTTCGAACGCCAAGAAATTAAAGATGCCCTCTCATACCTACGCTTAGTGGGTAACCGCCAAGATGATGCCGCATTTGAGCGTGTAATTAATACCCCAGCCCGTGGGATTGGCGACAAAACATTGAGCCATATTCGTGACTGCGCTCGCGCTGAATCTCTGCCGCTTTGGTATGCTGCTAAAGCCATTGTAGAACAACAGCATTTATCGGGGCGTGCATCAGGAGCGGTTGCAAAGTTTGTCGAACTTATTGAGCATATTGAAGATAAAATTAGTGACTTAACGCTGCATGAGCAAGCTAAATACGCGATTCAAACCTCAGGGTTAATGGCTATGTATCAGGCTGAAAAAGGCGAGAAAGGTCGCGCTAGGGTAGAAAACTTAGAAGAATTAATTAGTGCTTGCGATCAGTATGAACTCCCCGAAGAGGAAGAATTTAGCTCGCCACTACAAGGCTTTTTAGCTTATACCTCACTTGAGTCGGGCGAAGGCCAAGCCGATGAGCATGAAGACGCCGTTCAAATGATGACGCTTCACTCAGCTAAAGGTTTGGAGTTTCCTTTAGTGTTCATGGTCGGTGTTGAAGAGGGCATGTTCCCATCACAACAAAGTAATGAAGAAACCGGCCGTTTAGAAGAGGAGCGCCGCCTTTGTTACGTGGGTATGACCCGTGCTATGGATAAGCTATATATAAGCCATGCCGAAAGCCGCCGTTTATATGGCCAAGAAAAATATCACAGCCCATCGCGCTTTTTACGTGAAATACCCGAAGACTGCGTAGAAGAAATTCGTATTAAAACACAAGTGTCTCGCCCGCCAGCAGCCGGTCGCTTTAGCGCATCGGTGAGCCATGCTGCATTTGAAGAAAGCGGATTTAACTTAGGTCAACGCGTGCTGCATGCAAAGTTTGGCATTGGCACCGTGCTCAACTACGAAGGCAGTGGCGCACAATCTCGCGTACAAGTTAACTTTGACGACTTAGGCAGTAAGTGGTTAGTAACGGCTTATGCAAGATTACAAGCCGTTTAACCGCGTTATAGAGCGTGTACAGCAACAACTAGCGAATGCGAAACATCGTCAATTACTGCTGCTTACAGGCGATAAGAGCTGGTGTTATGAGCAAAGCACTCAGCTGCTTGCTCATTTACAACAGCCCTCCTTTGTGCTTTCAAAAAGCACTCATTTAGTCAATGCACAGTGGCCAGAGCATACCCACCAAATTTTAGGGCAAGAGTACGCACACGCCGTTTACGATGGCTTCAGTGGACTGGTACCAGATAAACTAGCCGCCCTCAGTGGCGTTGTGCAAGCAGGCGGGTTTTTAATTATATTGCTACCCGAACTTGAAGCACTTAAACACTGGTGTGATGACGCCCTTCCCTTATTTCAATCCTTTGGGCAAATGCACCCTTACAGCTTTTTTAACCAACGCTTAGCACACTTACTCAGCAAAACTACTTTACTACATTTTAGCCAGCGAAATGGCTGGCAGTGCATTGCCGATACTAATCAATCAACTGGTGAAATTGACTTTACCGAGCAGCAACAGTGTGTGGAATTAATAATAAAAACGGCGAACGGACGAGCAAATCGACCATTATTAATTAATGCAGATCGGGGAAGAGGAAAATCAGCCGCATTAGGCATTGCAGCTAGTAAACTCAGTGATAAAAACATACTTATTTGCGCTACGCAATTTCGTGCTTTGCACAGCAGCTTTAAGCACTTAGCGAGTGCACTTAATCTTGAGTATCAGTTAGGCGATAAACACATTGCAAACATGCACTATGTGGCGCCTGATCAACTACTGAGCGAACAACCGCAGTGTGACTTACTATTAATTGACGAAGCAGCAGCAATCCCTGTACCGATCCTTATAAAAATACTTCACCTATATCCTCGCGTGGTATTTTCAAGCACTATGGTTGGCTATGAAGGCAATGGTCGCGGTTATATTTTAAAGTTTACTCGTTACCTCAAAACGCATTTTAAGAACATGCGTAGCATTAACCTTGAACAGCCTATCCGTTTTGCAAAACATGATCCTTTAGAGCAGCACCTTCGCATACTCTTAGCTTTAGATGCAGAACACCACAGCACTAGTTTGAATAATGCTCCTTTGCAATTTAAGCATGTGCAAGCAAATCAACTTGCTAGCAACGAGACACTGCTTCATCAAGTTATTGGTTTGCTTACATTGGCACATTATCAAACCAGTGTGAATGATTTGCGCCATTTACTAGATGCCGCAGGGCAACGCCTATTTATTTGCCAACAAGGTGATAATATTCTTGGTCTGTGTTTAGTTGCGATAGAGGGTGGCTTTAATACATCGTTGAGTAATGAAGTAGCGCAAGGTAAGCGCCGCCCTCAAGGACATTTAATGGCGCAAAGCCTTGCACAATTAAGCTTTAACGCTGAGGTATTAAAACAACACTGTGCTCGCGTAGTGCGAATTGCCATAGACCCAGAGCTGCATAATAAACAATTAGGAACACAATTATTAAAGTACTGTGAGCAACAATTGCAAACTGAGTGTGATTGGTTGGGTGCCAGCTTTGGGGCTAATGCACAGTTACTTAGTTTTTGGCAAAAAAATGACTTTAATTTAGTAAAATTGGGTTTTCAAAAAGATAAGGCAACCGGCGAACATAGCGCATTAGTTGTTAAAAGCTTAACCGACAGTGACCAACTACAAGAGCAATTAACAGCTCAGTTCGAAGCTGATTTTCCTTTGCAATTGCTCAGCCACTTTAGCCAGCTTGATTGTAAATTAGTCGCAAAAATTGTCTTACGCTTTAATACTCATACCAACAGCATAGCCGATCAATCAAGATTAAAATCCATGTTAGCAAGTGACTATCAGCTCTTTAATATTAAACCTCTTCTATGGCGGAGCTTGTGGGCATCTCCTCTTAGCTTGCCAAATGATGAGGATAATTTCCAATCTGTTTTTATTAGGCTAATATTACAGAATTGGACACCTAAAAATATCCAAATTGAGTTAGGTTTAAATGGCACAAAATCATTTAATGCATTAATTAAAAAGGCTGTAAATAACTGGTATGAGCGCATTTCGCATAATAATACACCTTAGTATTACCTTCATTGCATTCGCCTTGGGGCAGCCTTTAGCCTATGCAGAGCAAGATAATAGCAAAGTAATTAAACTAGGCATGTCTACGGCGCTTAGTGGGCCGGCTCAAAATATTGGCCAACAATTACATAAAGGCAGTAGTGTTTACTTTAATAAGATCAATAATGCTGGCGGTATAAACGGCGCTCAGATATTGCTTTTGGTTGCTAACGACAACTATGAGCCAAAGCAAACCGTTAATAATACCCGTACCTTTATCTATTCAGACAAGGTTGATGCACTTTTCGGGGCCATGGGCACTCCAACCAGTCATGCCATTATACCTTTACTAGAACAATCACAAGTTCCGTTTTTAATGCCTTTTAGTGGGGCGAGCTTTCTATATGAAAAATCACGCGCTAACGTCTTTAATTTAAGAGCCAGCTATAATGACGAGGCGGCAGAACAAATTAAATACCTAGTAGAGGAACGTAAACATACAAAAATAGGGCTATTTATTCAAGCGGATGAGTTTGGCTTGTATGTAGAATCAGGGCTGAGAAAAGAGTTAGCTAAGTATGATCTGTCTCCCGTTAAAGTCGCGCGTTATCAACGTAACAGCCATGATGTGGAATCAGCGTTGAATACTTTGCAAGCTAGTGGAGTGACAGCTATCTGTTTAGTTGGTACCTACGCACCACTTGGTGAGTTTATAAACAGTGCACATGCGAAGAATTTTACCCCAGACTATACCAGTGTTTCTTTTGTACCTAGTTCTGACTTATTTGATGAGGTGACTACTCCCTCAAATATTATGGTGACAGAAATTGTTCCTAACCCACTTACTTGTAATGATGATTTTTGTAATGAGTTTTTAGCCGATATGCTGGCAAACAAGATTACAAAACCCAATCGCCTTCATTTTGAAGGTTATATTAACGCGATGGCATTTAGTAGAGCAGCAGAAAACTGCAAATTACCGCTTAAACGCTCTTGCCTAATGAAAGAACTTAATTCACTGTTAATAAATGATAAAATAGTCAAAAAGCTTTTTCTTGATATTGAAAATCAAAATAAGCGTAATGTATATCGATCTTATTATGTGAATAAATAAGTACCTTCCAAATATTGTTCTATCCTTAATATACAAACTAAGTATGTGAGGAAACTATGGACTTAATTAACTTTAAAGTGGGTTATAAAACCATTTCACTTAAGATTCTTGATATCTTATTAACGGAACAATTTAATAATAACCTCACGGTATTACCTAACGACAATAAAAGCTTTTTAGGTGTAAAAGACTATATGGGGATCCCAACCCCTGTATTTGACCTAGGAATCATTCTAAATGGAGTCTCTACTGAGCACAGTAATTTAGATGCTTTAAAGCAGCTTAAATCCTGGCAAAAACAACTAATGGCTTGGTTTAATAAGTTAGAGCAGGAGTTACTTGTTTCGCAAAACTCGTTAAAGGCGAGTCAATATGAGCTTGCTGATTTTGAACAGTTTTATACAGAGTTTAAAACGGATAACGACGAACTAAAAAATTCAATGTCACGCTTTGACGAACCGTTTAAATCGCTTCTACACAAATTGACAAGTGCGATAAGTGCATACAAACAAGGCAACAGTAAACAAGTTAGCACCCAACTTGAGATTATAAGACGGCATGAACTTATTCACCTGGAGCGTTTATTTGACTCTGCAATAGAGCAAATCACCTTAGATTATAAACCTATTATTGTTTTTACCACCAAAGATGGAATGATCCCTCATGTAGGCCTGTTAGTTGATAAGGTGGAAGATAATATTGAATATAAAAAAGAAGATATTAAACCTCTGGATAAGCTCACTGAAGTTGGTTTTGATATTGACCCCCAAACAAGAAACATGATGTATGGTCTAATTAAGCTTGCTGATAAACACAGTGTGCTTATTGATCCTAGCGCAATATTTAAGCCCAAAGATCTTGAAACACCTGACAACGCACCAGAACAAGAAACTGAAGCCTATGGGCTGTTTTAATTACTCTACTTTTATCCTACAGAAGTAAAAAAAGCCCGACTCTTTAGAGTCGGCCTTG